>JBHAFI010000099.1:0-7548 GCA_041856045.1 Porphyromonas sp.
ACAGTCCTATAGCTCAGTTGGTTAGAGCGCTACACTGATAATGTAGAGGTCGGCAGTTCAAATCTGCCTGGGACTACTAGATCTCTATCTTTGGGGGATTAGCTCAGTTGGCTAGAGCACCTGCCTTGCACGCAGGGGGTCATCGGTTCGAGTCCGATATTCTCCACTCTTTATTAGATCCGCTGACTATATGTTAGCGGATTTTTTTATTATATTTGTACTCATATTCAAGTAGATTGTACTATCGTATATATCTTTTAGGAATGTGATAAGGTTCTTGTTTTGTTAAAATAGACTGCTATATGTTTAAAGAAAAAACGATTGTTTATACCTCAGGCACTTTTGATATGTTTCATATCAATCACCTACGTATGATAAACTATGCTCGTTCTTTGGGCGATATATTGATTGTAGGTGTTAGTACAGATGAGTTAGTCGCTTCATATAAACCTGCTCCTATTATTCCATTCGTGGAGAGATTGCAGGTTTTAGAGGCACTTAAGACCCCTGATATTGTAATTCCTCAGCACACATTAGATCACACAGAGATTGTCAAGAAGCTAAACATCGATGCCTTTGTCGTGGGAGATGATTGGTTTGGGAAGTATGATTATCTGAAGGATTTGGGGGTACAAGTATTTTACTTCCCCTATGGTGTAGGAGCGTCATCTACAAATATCAAGCAGGCTGTGTATGATAGTTATCAACAAGAGCTGGGGATAATGCGTCAGCAAAAGCCAGAAGAGATTGTTCCGTCTAAGAAGTAGGGAGATGCAAGGACAAACTGCATTGATAACAGGGGGAACCAAAGGTATTGGTCTTTCTGTAGCTCGAGAGTTAGCGATGCGTGCCTATGCTTTGGTTATAACCTATGCAAACGATGATGACGCAGCACAGGGAGCACGGGAAGAGCTATTAACGCTCGGTGCGAGAGCTGTTTCTCTTGTTAAAGATGATGGACAAGACTATAAAAAAATTAGCACTCTTGTTGACATTCTCTCAAGGGTGGGAGGAATTGATCTCGTGATATTTAATGCTGGAATTACAGATCGTTCACCTCTGGAGGAGATTGATCCTATAGGCTGGGATAAAGTATTCCAAGTAAATCTGAATTATCCGCTCTTTGTATTGCAACACCTTCTTCATTTGATCCGCCCCGGAGGTTGTGTCTTGTTTACAGGCTCGATGATGGGGATATATCCCCATAGTCTCTCTTTAGCTTATGGTGTATCCAAGGCTGCGGTGCATGCTTTAGTCAAGAACTTGGTGAAGTTTCTAGAGCCGTATGGCGTAAGAGCATGTGCTATTGCACCCGGATTTGTTGATACAGATTGGCAAAAGGATAAACCTCAAGCAATAAGGCAAAGTATAGAGAGCAAGTTGGCCCTCCATCGCTTTTTATCCTTAGAGGAGGTGGCTAAGGCTTATATGTATGCTATTGATAATTCTTATTGCAACGGAGAAATTATAGAATTAACGGGAGGATATAACTATAGATAAGATTTGATGAATACTCAATTAACAGAAATACAAGTTGCTCTGCTTGCGGTTTGGTCTGATTTTAAGGCTTTCTGCGACAAACATAACCTGATATACTATGCTTGTGGGGGTACTTCTATAGGGACAATACGTCATAAGGGCTTCATTCCTTGGGATGATGACCTTGATGTGTATATGACCATGGAAGACTACACGAAGTTTCTCGCCCTAAAGGGAGAGTTGCGTGGTAGCGACTATGAGATTATAGACATAAGAGATGACAACTATTATCTTCCCGGATTTGCCAAATTCTCCAAAGTGTCATCGACCATCTGGGAGGATAAGCATTATCCATTTTTGATGGGAGTTTATATAGATGTATTTCCTCTTTATGAGATTGATAATCGAGAAAACTTCCTCAGTTTAAGGGCTTCTCTAGACTATTATAGTGATGTTTATGCTCGTAGTATCCAGCGTTACTCTATGGCAGATATCTTTAATGTCATCAAGCGTGGGAAGATACGTAGTATAGCGAGTCTAGCTCTTAATATCTTTTATCATAGGTGGCGTAAACAGAAGTATAGAGATGAACTTACTAAGTTGCAATCTCAAGCTGCCGAAAAGCAAGGAGAGTACTTGGTGAACTATACTCAAAATCCTAAGGCTGATATGTTTAGGAAAGAGTGGTTTGCTGGTGTTATTGAGATGCCTTTTGAGGACCAAACTATGAATATGCCTATAGGATATCACGATTATCTACAGACTCGCTTTGGTGATTACATGGTTCCTCCTCCTCCTGAGGCTCGTATAAGCCATCATTCTCGCTACTTCACGGACTTTACTAAGCGTTATACCCTCGAAGAGATTAGGCAGATAAAAGGAGAATAAACACTAGAGCATACTCCAACGCTAAGAATACATACTTCTACATTTTGTAGGGTATGTATTTTTTATTGTACTTGGGTAATCTCCATAGGAGAGAATGAGGAGGGGGTAACTCTGTTATATGGACTAATCGTAAGATATGGGACGTAGTAACATGCAAGGGACAGCATTGCTACACTTAAGTTGGATTAGATCCGAGGGGACTACGTGAATGCTTCGCTGGCCCTTGTGTGGGGTGAGTTGGGGGGCTGAGGGGGGTGTCGCTTAGGGTGCGAGGAGAGTGTGTTTCGTTTGTACTGTGTGGGCTGTGGTGCTTGCTTAGGGGGTGTTGCTTAGCAGTGTGAGGGGAGTGTGCTTCGTTTGTGCTGTGAAGGGAGGTGGTACGCCCAAGTGAAGCACAGAAGCCACCAAAGGAGCAAAGCCCAAAGAGAGAAAGGATAGGATACGATCAAAATATCCAATTCGCTTGCCCAGCGTGCAAGGCTTAGCATTGAGGCTGTGAGGATATTCAGTGTGTCGGCCATTAGCCCTAAGCCAAACCCGAGTCCTTGTAGGGCATAGGCAAGGAGGCTAAGGGGGATTATAAGGTTTGCTAGGAAGATCATAGGCAGAGCCGTAACGACAAAGGCAAAACTGATATACCCGAATAAGTATAGGACGAGAGGTAACGTAAGCACTTGGGCAGAGAGCGTCAAGGCGATCCATTCCCAAAGTGTACGCAGTAAAGGGTTACGGAGTCCTCCAAGCCAAAGCAAAAGAGGCTTATAATAGAGGTATATCGAGAGTACGGCGACATAACTCAAGTACATCGACCAACTGAATAAATCGGAGGGCTTCCATAAGAGTTGAATAAGTGCCGACACGGCAAGAATGTTGGGGACGTCGGGACGCTTACCGAGCATTCGTCCCCCGAGATATAGGCTAAGCATAAGAGCCGCACGTACCGTGGGGACAGACCAGTGCGTTAGGGCAGTGAATGCCCAAGCCGAGAGCATGAGGACTACGAAGTATAGACGTGCCGACGACAGTCTTAGCCTGCCTAATATGAGGCTAAGGCAATAGACAACAAGAGCCAAGTGATAGCCACTGACAGCGAGTAAGTGTGCTGCAGCACTACGAGCAAAGTCTTGTCGTAGCATTTGCGAGGCTTCGTCTTTGGGGAGGTAGCCTAGGCTGATGGCATTCATGAGCCTTTGTGCTTCGTCTGTAAGACCTGTGTTGCGGAGGGAGGAGGCGAGTTGGCTCCGTAGGCTATGCTCTTGCCCTGTGTATGGCTCCTCGACTATCCACGATGTGCGGAAGATACCTAGTGCGACGAAGCAGAATGCTAGTGCCGTGTATAGAGATATTGTCTTCCCTCGCCAGTACTGAGCCTTGGAGGGGAGAGCAAGGCTAATAATCAAGGCGATAGAGCCACAACCTAGGCATAATAATCCTAGGCTGTGGCTCTTGCTTTGTAGGTATATTCCTAGTGCGTACGACACTAGGGGTAAGAGGGCTGGGATACGTCCTAGTTGTGCAGTCCATTCCATAGCCTGCCCTCCTCATACCGATAGGTTTAGCGGCTTAATGCCCTTAGTCCCTCGATAGCCGCTTTGGGATCTTGATGTCCGAAGACATAACTACCAGCCACCAAGACATCGGCACCTGCCTCGACGAGTGCTGCCCCAGTTTCTAGGTTTACACCTCCATCTATCTCGATAAGGCAGTTACTACCGCTCTCGTCAATCATACGTCTTAGTCGGCGTGTTTTGTCGATAGCCCTAGGGATAAATCGTTGTCCTCCGTAGCCGGGGTTTACGCTCATAAGTAGCACCATATCGAGATCTTCGATAACGTCTGTCAGCACCTCTACTGGCGTCGAGGGGTTGAGTGTAACTGCGGCTTTCATTCCCTCAGCCTTGATGGCATATATCGCCCTATGTAGGTGTGTTACGGCTTCTTGATGTACGTTCATAGTATCGACACCGAGTGTTGCTAGTTCGCGAACGAATTTCATCGGCTCCTCAATCATCAAGTGTACATCGAGTTTCTTGGTGAGTATCGTGGCAATGGCTTGTAGTATAGGGAAGCCAAAGGAGATATTCGGCACGAAAACACCGTCCATAATGTCGATATGTAGCCACTCTGCACTGCTCTCGTTGATCATCTTGATGTCGTCCTCGAGGCGTAGGAAGTTGGCGGATAGGAGTGAGGGAGAAACGATAGTACTCATATTTCTTACTGCTTAATAGATCCGTAACTAGTGCCTAGATACTACGAGCCAAAGCACGTAGGTTGGCAAGTGTTAGTTGATGGCGATAAGACTTCAGTGCTAGAGTATCCTCGTCTAGTTGTTTGGGTAGTTGGTTTGTAATAGAGTAGTTATATGTCATATAATGATATTAGGGGTTTCTACTCTTCCAACGTAAGGGGCGAGGGCTTTAGTACGTTTGTCCTAATTTTCTTATTTCGATATTATTGCCCGATCCCCTAGTCTTGGCTAGCGTCGGGCTTGGGGCTTGTGTGGCTTCGGTGGTATCTCCTAGACGCTGGCGATAATACCCACTACGCCCGTTACCATATATTTGATGGCAATAGCGATAAGTATTACTCCGAAAACCTTACGGAGTATGAATGACCCCTGCTTACCTATGGCTCGCTCGATAGGCTCTACATAGCGTAGTACGATATACACGAAGAGCATATTCAGGACAACTGCTATCAGTAGGTTGATGGTCGCAATACCTTCGCTTTGGAGGTTAAGGAGTGTTGTGAAGGCTGCTGCCCCTGCGAAGAGGGGGAAGACAAGGGGAACAATGGTAGCATTAGAAGAGGGACCCTCGTCCTTGAAGATCTCTATCCCGAAAGTCATCTCTAGAGCCATAGCCATAAGAATAACACCTCCTGCTGCCCCAAACGAGCGAATATCTACCCCTAGTTTCGAGAGGATAGCCTCGCCTGCAAACAAAAAGACGATAAGCACGAGCGTTGAGTAGATAGATGCACGAGCCGAACTGAAGGATTGTCCTCTACCACGTAGTTGCAGTATGATGGGGATAGACCCGAGGACATCTATCGCTACGAAGAGGGGGGAGAAGGCTTGGGTTATTTGGTCGAAGTTGAGGCGTGTAAGTTCGCCAGAGAGGTTGTCGAGAAAAGACATACGTTAATAGTTTATTTAGCACTGATAAGAGTAAGAGCCGTACTCTCGGCTAGAGAGTACGGCTCTTGATTGTGGAGCGGTAGGCGAGACTCGAACTCGTGACCCTCGGCTTGGGAAGCCGATGCTCTACCAACTGAGCTACTACCGCAAAGGTTTGCTATCCGCTGACTCCCGGATTTGTGTCACAAAGGTAGTAAATTAAATTAGAATAAAATTAGCCCTAAGCCTTTGTACGAGGGCTTTATAGCCTTGTTGGGGACTAGGGCATTTTACAAATGTTGGGTCCCGTATTGTCGAAGCAAGACAAAAGACCCTACTTGCTTTGTTTTGTCGCACTTTAAGTTGTGTAAAATTGCTCTTTATCGGCTTGTTTGCAATGCAAAGGACATTTCTCTCGGGGGCTAAGGCTTTGACCCTTGCTGGGCGAATAATATGCTTTGGCTACCTCTACGGCTTGTCGATGTACTTTGTTTATGCTTGCTTGTATTGCGATACTAGAAGCGCACAACCTCCCGAGATATTCCGCTTTGCTCTATCCCCCTCCCTCCTCTTTGCCCGAAGCGATCCCATCTCCCCGAACGGCTCACCACCTACTCCCGAATTGATACGAAGTTGATGTATCAAAAGTCTGGATATTCAGGTTTGAAGTGATGGGATTTTAGCGTAGCAAATGGGGAGAAATTGAGGGCTGAAGAGGAGGGGTAGTTTCGTGAGAAATGCTCCGTTTTTAGGTGTGATTTGAGATGCTGTTTTGGGGTGGATTGAAGAGATACTTAGACGTTGACTGAAGACTAAGTATCTTGTCGGGTGACAACTAAGTATCTCTTCTATGGACGTCTAAGTGTCTTGTTATAACCCCGATCAGCATTGCCTCTCCGAGGAGGTAAGTAGTCCGTAAGGCATTAGACTACTTGGGGTGTCTTGAGCGAATGACGTACTGCTCCGTCTTGTCGTCAGTTTAGACGCGTTAAGAGGCTAAGTGGACTTTCGATTTTGATGCAGAGTCTGTGTGCTATCATCGCAACCTGTCGTTGTGATGCCCGCTAAGGCTGTGGTGCTATTCGCTATTAGGTGGGGGCTGTCCCTTGGCTAAGGAGGGCGAGGGATAGTGGGGTGTTTGTCCCTTGGGGGCTTCGCCTCTTAGTCGTCCCCGAGAGCCTTTCTTTTGATTGCCTTCGTAAGGTATAGGGTAGGGGTGCATACTTAGCCTTTCGATCGGATCGGGTTTATATTGCCCTCTTTGACTTATATCTAAGTCTTCGTACAGACGCGATCTAGTTACTTCGTGACTTAGAAATAGTTGTTATGGGAGCGAAGATTTCTCGGGATTAGAGGCGAGCAATAAATACCGATCCTAGTCGCTAGTTGTTAAGTTGTGTTGTTAATAGACCGTAAGGGGTAGGGTTATTTTTGCTTTGTATTAAACATTTACGATACTTTGTTATTTATAGCATTAGATAAATAATTGAGAACATAATGAATACTTCGATAATACTACCTATCCTAGCCCTCATTATAGGGATAGGGTACTCGACTTGGCGTATAGCCTCTATTTTCCCCGTATCCTTTACCTTTAAGTGGATCGTAGCCCTTTTGTGGTTGCTCGGCTTCATTGTCCTAATTTTTAGTTTTGCCTTGAGAGAGAGTATGCCTCTAGAGGTATCACGTATCACTTATCCGATCGTAACCTCGTGGGTGATTTATCTCCTCTACGCTGTGATGCTCTTCCTCTGTATAGATCTCTTGCGTCTAGTCCCGATACTTCGTCCGTACCTAGAGCCTAGTTGGTCGCTTGTGGCAGGCGTGTGGATCGTCTTCGTCTTGATATTTACCTATGGGAGTTACAAGTATCGCCACAAAGAGCGTATCGCCCTAGACATTAGCCTCGCTAAGCCACTCGCTAAGCCACTCAAGATAGTTGCTCTGAGTGATATGCACCTCGGCTATACGATTGGTAAAGGCGAACTTGCAGAGTGGGTAAGACTTATCAATGCAGAGAAGCCCGACCTCGTTTTGATTGCAGGGGATATGGTAGATGG
>JBHAFI010000100.1:0-9389 GCA_041856045.1 Porphyromonas sp.
AAATAGACGAACATTCTTTTCTTCACAACAATATGAATATACTTCTTCTTGGATCGGGAGGGCGAGAACACGCCCTAGCATGGCGTATTAAGCAGAGTACACAATGCTCTGCCCTCTTCATCGCCCCCGGTAACCCCGGTATGCAAACGCTAGGCACTTGCCTAGACAACATCAAGGTAAACGACTTTGAGGCTATTGCCGAGGCTGTGCGTCAGCACCAAATAGATCTCCTAGTCGTAGGTCCCGAGGATCCGCTCGTAGGAGGTATCGTAGACTACTTCCGTAAGACGAGCGACCTCCAATCGCTCCCTATCGTAGGGCCCGACGCTTCGGGTGCTAGGCTTGAGGGGAGCAAGGACTTCAGCAAGGCTTTTATGCAACGTTACGGCATACCGACAGCAGCGTATCGGAGTTTCAGACAAGCAGAGTTGGCAGAGGCTATCGAGTACCTCAAGACGCTACAAGCCCCCTATGTACTCAAGGCTGACGGACTAGCAGCCGGTAAGGGCGTTATCATATCGGAGAGTCTTGAGGAGGCAGAGGCAGAACTCAGAGAGATGCTAGGGGGACGCTTCGGTACTGCCAGCGAATGTGTCGTTATCGAGCAATACCTCAGCGGTATCGAATGCTCTGTATTCGTGGCTAGCGATGGTAAGGATTATCGCATACTACCCGTAGCCAAGGACTACAAGCGTATCGGCGAGGGCGATACAGGACTCAATACGGGAGGTATGGGATCGGTTTCGCCCGTGTGCTTCGCAGACGAGGCCTTTATGCACAAGGTCGAGGAACAAGTAGTCAAGCCTACGATGGCAGGTTTGCAAGCAGAGGGGATAGACTATCGTGGTTTTATCTTCGTAGGCTTAATGGCTGTCGCAGGCGAACCCTACGTAATCGAATACAACTGCCGTATGGGTGACCCCGAGACAGAGAGTGTGATGCTACGTATCGAGAGTGACTTCGTTGAGTTGCTCAAACGTATGGCGACAGGCACACTAACTGACTACCAACTACGCATAGACCCACGCACCGCCACAACGGTCGTAATGGTATCGGCAGGATACCCGGGTGATTATCCCAAGGGCTACGAGATGACAATCCCAACGGACCTAGGTGAGGCATCAATCCTTTTCCACGCTGGGACACGACAAGAGGGGACAAAACTACTGACCAACGGCGGACGTGTGATAACGGCTAGTTGCTACGGCTCAAACCTAAGTGACGCTCTATCGAATTGCTATCGCCTCATCGAGGAGGTAGCCTACCAAGGCAAAACGTATCGTCGTGACATCGGTCAAGACCTCCTAAAACTTGGGCAAGGCTGATCGTCCCCCAAGACACAATAATAATAGAGCAGGAGCCGCTAGTATGGATACTAGTGGCTCCTGCTCTATTAGCCCTATGTCGCTATTGTCTAGTACAATAAAATACCTATATTTGTAGCAGAATAATCAGACTATCTTATATAGTTGGTATTCACTAGTTTCATTTCAATCATTAAACAGTATCACAAATGTCTTTACTTAGTTTTGGATTAAGGGAGGGCAAGTTCGTAAGCACAGCACTATTCACTGCGGCAACAGTCGTAGTGACGGCTAGTAGTGCATTCGCACAAAACACCCTCACGGTCAAAGGTGTCGTTAGAGATACCAAAAACGAACCCTTAATAGGGGTTAACGTCAGAGTTAAAGGTACAAGCCAAGGAGTAGCGACAGACCTTGACGGACGATTTAGCATTACAGGCGTACGTAAGAATGCACAACTCGAACTGACATTCGTCGGTATGAAGACTCTCATCGTTCCCGTCAACGGACAGGAAGTTTTGAATGTAACCATGCAAGACGAGGCAAACCTTCTTACAGACGTTGTCGTTGTAGGTTACGGTACTCAGAAGAAGGTAAACCTCACAGGTGCCGTCTCTAGCGTCAATAGTAAGGAGTTGGCAGCACGCCCCGTGCAAAACGTCGCCCAAGTGCTACAAGGTATGGTACCGGGTCTAAACTTCTCGGTAAACGACGGGGGCGGTGCTCTCGATAGCCGTATGAGTATGAACGTACGTGGTGCAGGTACTATCGGTGCAGGCTCCAACTCTAGTCCTCTCGTCTTGATCGATGGTGTAGAGGGAGATATGAACACACTCTCGGCTAATGACATCGCTAATATCTCTGTCCTCAAAGATGCCTCTGCAAGTGCTATCTATGGTAGCCGTGCTGCCTTCGGGGTAATACTTATTACAACCAAGTCGGGCAGAGAGGGACGTACAAACATCAGTTACCAAGGTAACCTACGCCTATCAACAGCGACACAGGTGCCAGAGGTTATGGACTCGGAGATGTTTGCCAACTACTTCAACCGTGCCGCACAAAATAGCGGAGCCGGTGCCGTCTTTACAGACGAAACGATCAAACGTATCAAGGCATTAAAAGATGGGACTATCGACCCAAGCCTTAAATACGGAACAGAACTTATCCAGCCCGCTAACCCAGAGTTTTGGTCAAAGTACGGTCAAGGTTGGGCAAACACCGAGTGGTTTGGATACTTCTATGATAAGAACGTACCAGCACAAGACCACAGTTTGAGTGTGAGTGGCGGTACTAAGACGCTCAACTATTACCTTAGTGGTGCTCTCCTCAACCAAAAGGGACTTCTCAAAGTAGCAGAAGATAGGTTCAAACGCTTCAACTTCACTGCCAAGGTAGGAGCATCAATTACCAAGTGGCTCGATGTGAACTATTCGTACCGCTGGACGCGTGAGGATTATAATCGTCCGACCTACCTCAGCCCACTCTTCTATCACAACATTGTACGTCGCTGGCCAACCAACGCAACAACAGACCCCAATGGCTATATTATGCCACACAACGAAGCCTTGCAGTTGATTGATGGAGGACGTTTCAATCGTATTGTAGACTACAGCAGTCAGCAACTTATCTTCACGGCTAAGCCCTTGGAAGGACTAACTGTTCGTATTGAGAACAACTATAACAGTACCTATGGAAACTCACACGAGCAGATCTTCCCTATCTACTGGCATGATGCCAACGGCAATCCTAAGGCAGCCAACTGGGACGACTGGACTCCTGCAAATACATCAAAGGTGCGAGAGGTTAGTTCGAAAAATGACTTCTTCTCTGGTCGCTACTATGCAGAGTATGCCAAGGAACTAGGGAAGCACGACTTCAAGATCGTTGGAGGTATGGACGTAGACATCAATCGTTACAGAAATCTAGCAGGTGAGAAGAAAGACCTCATCACTATTGACGTCCCTACCCTCAATACCGCTACAAACGATAAACCCGGGCTTAATGGTGGATACTCACATTGGGCTACGATGGGTTTCTTCGCACGTGCCAACTATGTCTACGCCAGCCGTTATCTGCTTGAGGTATCAGTTCGTCGTGATGGTTCGTCTCGCTTTATCGGAGATAAGCGATGGGCTACTTTCCCTTCATTCTCTTTAGGTTGGAATATCGCCAATGAGAAGTTTTGGGCGGGTCTTAACAAAACTATCTCTCAACTCAAACTCCGAGCATCGTGGGGTGCATTGGGTAATACCAATATCCAAAACTACTACCCTTGGTTCCAATCACTCGGAGTAACGGCAGCAAGCAACAACACAGGTTCTTCTTGGTTGATCGCTGGGAATAGACAGACTATAAGTGGTGCTCCGGGTATCGTATCCGATGCACTTACGTGGGAACGCGTGACATCTTGGAACCTCGGGGTAGACTTCGCTGTCTTCAGAAACAGACTGCAAGGTACGTTTGATTACTTCGTACGTGATACAAAGGATATGGTCGGACCTGCCGCTCCTATCACAACACTCTTGGGAACAAGACAGCCCGCAGTTAATAACTCAAACCTACGCAGTAGAGGTTGGGAACTCGAACTACGTTGGCGTGATCAGATCAAAGACTTCCGCTACGGAGCAAAACTCGTTTTGTCGGATAACATAGTAGAGGTTACCAAGTACTACAACCCAACTAACTCTATCAACGACTGGTATGTAGGCAGACGTAGCGGAGATATATGGGGCTACACCACAGTAGGTATTGCTCAGACCGATGAGGAGATGACTGCTCACCTAGCCAAAGCCAACCAAACAGCAATCGGGAAGAACTGGCTTGCTGGGGATATCATGTACGCAGACCTCAATGGAGACATGAAGATCGATGCTGGCGAAGGCAAACTTGATAACAAGGGTGACCTCACTGTGATCGGGAATAGTTCTCCACGTTATAGTTTCAGTTTCACGGCAGATGTGGCTTGGAAGGGCTTTGACCTTTCTATCATGCTACAAGGCGTTGGGAAACGTGACTTCATCACAAGTGATCCTTACTTTGCTGGGGCTAATCACGGGCAATGGCAGAGTGTAGGCTTCACAGAGCATTGGGACTTCTGGCGTCCAGAGGGCGACCCCTTGGGAGCCAATACGGGGGCTTATTATCCTCGAGTTGCTTTTGGTAGTGCTGGTAAGAACTTCCAAAGACAGACACGCTTCCTACAAGACGCCTCTTATCTACGTATCAAAAACTTGCAGTTGGGCTACACTCTGCCCAAGAGTCTAACGGAGAAGTTTGGTGTTAATTCGTTGCGTATATACACCTCGGTGGATAACCTCGCAACTTTCACAAAACTCTCTAAGATCTTTGACCCCGAGGGTCTAGGAGGAGGCTGGGGTGCCGGTAAGTTATATCCTCTACAACGCGTATGGGCTTTTGGTCTTAACGTAGGTATTTAATCCATTTACAACATAGATAACACTATATAATATGAGATCTATAATATCAAAAGTACTTGCTCTTGGAGTTGCTCTTGCTCTTGCTCCCTCGTGTGATGTTTTGGACAGAGAGCCTCTTGATCAGATCGGACCTAGTAAGTACTATAATTCGGCTGAGCAGTTATCAAGTTTCACCATAAACCTCTACTCAGCCTTCCCCAACAGCATAGGGGGTTACTCGGCTGGTATGGCTACTTGGGACGATGGCACAGATAACCAAGCCGCCAAAGACAGACCTAATGATCGTCTATTCTCAAAAGATGTATGGAAGGTACCAGCAGAGGGAGGTCTAGGCTTTGATGCTATACGTAATATCAACTACTTCATCAATGTTGTTGAGGAGAAGATGAAGAGTAATGCTATCTCGGGAAACAGCGATGACATCAATCACTACCTTGGGGAGGCATACTTCTTCCGTGCTTATCACTACTATGGCAAACTTAAGGCTTATGGAGACTATCCTATTGTCAAGGTAGCACTACCCGATGACGAAGCAACTCTTAAGGAGAATGCCAAGCGTCAGCCTCGCAACAAGGTTGCTCGTTTTATCCTCGAGGACCTCTCAAAGGCTATCGAATTGCTGCGTGAGACTACGCCCGGTAACCAGCGTATCAGCAAGAAAGTAGCACACCTCTTCCGCAGTCGTGTAGCCCTCTATGAGGGGACATTTGAGAAGTACCACAAGGGTAGCGGACGCGTACCCGGTGATGCTACTTGGCCCGGTAAGGACAAGGAGTGGAATAAGGGCGAAACCTTCAATATCGACGGCGAGGTTACCTACTTCTTGACCGAAGCGATGAACAGTGCTAAAGCAGTAGCAAGTGTTGCCGTGCTGACGAGCAACAGCAAAGTGTACAATCCTACGACTGCATCTCACGGGTGGAACCCTTACTTCGAGATGTTTGGTAGCAACAACTTGTCTGCTTACCCAGAGGTACTCCTTTGGCGTCAGCACAGCAAGGCTGTTGGGATACTTCACCACACTACCAACCGCTTGGTTAATGGTACTTCTACGGGTTGGACTCGTTCGCTAGTTGAGAGTTTCCTCTTGTCAGACGGGACTCCCTACGAAGCGGCATCAGGCCGTCAAGACGCTACAATCAAGGATGTGAAAGCCGACAGAGATGATCGTCTTAAGTTATTCATCTTTGCCGAGGACGATGTACTTGATCTGCGTAATGCCAGCCCAACGTTGTTTACTAATGCACTCCTACTCGAGAGTTCGGAAACCAGAGAAACTACCGGATACCGCCAGCGTAAGGGTATGAACTATGACCCTACAATCCTCTCATCGGGTAACCCCAACGAAGAGACTGGTGTCATCTACTTCCGTACTGCCGAGGCTCTACTCAACTACATCGAGGCTAGTTACCTACTTAAGAATACGCTTGATGCAGACGCTCGTACTTACTGGGAGCAACTACGTACCCGTGCAGGGATACAGGCTAATACGCTTGACGCGACAATTAGCAAGACCAATATGACCACAGTTGCAGACAAGACTCGCCCATCTTACGACTGGGCTGCTTTCTCTGCAGGACAAGCCATTGACGCTACCTTGTACAGCATTCGACGCGAACGTCGCTGTGAGTTTGCTGGTGAGGGCTTCCGTATGGACGACCTAGTAAGATGGCGTGCTATGGACCAAGTAAGCAATTATCAGATCGAGGGGGTAAACTTCTGGACAACGATACATACCTACTCTTACTTCAACTCTAATGGTCGTACTATCGTAGCAGACGGCTCTTCGACAGCCAACATATCTTCGCAGACTTTGGGCAAGTACCTACGTCCCTATCAGATCATACAGAAGAATAATACGATGTACAACGGTTATACCTTCTACCAAGCACACTACCTAACGCCTTTCTCTGTAAAGGAGATGCAACTATGCTCGCCTACCAACGATGCTAAGGCTAGCAACTTGTATCAGAACCCCGGCTGGAAGGCTGAGGCGAATACCGATGCGGAGTATTAAGCATTAGAGTCCTAACATAAGGAGGAGGCGAAGGCTGAATATCAGTCTTCGCCTCCTTGCTTTTTATCCGTATCGCAGGGGCTATATGTCTTGCTCGGGCGATAATAGCCCTTGTCCAAGGGGCTAAGCCTATCCTAGGCTAAGAGCCGTAATCTGTCTAATGAAGCAAGCCATACCACCTAAGACTATCACACTATAAGCCTTATAGCCCGACTATTCCCTTAAGCACGCAAACTAGTCGATACAGCACACTACAACAGAGAGAGCATCAGTCAATAAACACTAAGCCCAAGTTCGATCACTCGATACACAATGCAAGGCTTTATGGACGGAATACCTCAATCTGATGGCTTAGACTAGAGTGCGAATAGACCTAGGGATTAGAAGGCTCATTAGACGAAATAGTTTAGGTTCGGCATAAGCACTTATTTAGTGTACATAAGTATACATAGTATGTATACTCGAGTATACATTATATGTATACAGCAGTATACATATAATGAATACTCATATATCCCACCCTAAGCCTACAAGGGACCTGCAAATCGAGAGAGGATTAGGAGCAAACCTCCTAGCATAGCAAAGCCCAAGGCTAAGTCTTTCCCCGACTTAACCTTGGGCTTTACGAATGTCTTAGGCTAGAGGATACGCTCGAGTTCGGTGACGATGCGGTCGGCAGACTGTCCCTCGGCTAGAGCCTTGATATTTGTCGATAATTGTTGTAGTCTGTCTGTATCCCGCACAAGTCTAAGGGCTTCGTCGGTCAAACACTCACGAGCCTGAGCGTCGGGGATAAGTATGGCAGCATCACGCTCCGAGAGTGCACGTGCATTCTTGGTCTGATGATCCTCGGCTACATTGGGTGAGGGGACAAGGATTGTAGGCTTAGCGAGATGGCATAGTTCGCTTATCGAACTCGCCCCAGCACGCGAAACAACCAAGTCCGCTAGTTGATAAGCATAGTCCATTCTGTCTATAAAGGCAGAGCAGAATACTTCCCCCTTGTAGTCTTGCAACCTTGCCTTAGCCTCCTCTGCATAGTTCTTACCTGTTTGCCATATTAGACGTACACCGGCTTGTTCCCACTTCGCTAGGTGTAGGGCGATACTCTCGTTAATCGTCTTGGCCCCAAGGCTACCACCTACGACTAGGACGATGGGACGTTTGTCCTCGCCGAAGCCGAAGTATTGTAGTGCTTCGCTCCTATTCTCTTGCAGGAACTCTATCTCAGGGCGGATAGGATTACCCGTCAAAACTAGTTTCTCGGCAGGGAAAAAGCGTTCCATCTCGGGATAGGCTACGCAGATACGCGTTGCCCCACGACTTAGATACTTATTCGTCACTCCGGCGTAAGAGTTTTGCTCTTGTATTAGGGTAGGGATACCCAGCATCTGTGCGGCTTTAAGCGTGGGAGCACTAGCGTAACCACCGACACCAACCACGACATCGGGGGCGAAGTCCTTAATAATCCGCCTCGCACGCCATAGACTAACGAAGTAATTCTTAAGTACTCCAAAGTTTCGCCACAAACGCTGACGCTGTAAGCCCTCTACGGGTAGCCCTACAATAGGATAACCTGCATCGGGGACACGCTGCATCTCCATACGTCCATCGGCCCCTATGAATAGGATCTCTGCATCACTATACTTACGTTTGATAGCATTGGCTATTGATATGGCAGGGAAGATATGCCCACCCGTGCCACCGCCACTAATGATCACACGCTTGATTGTCTTTGTTTGGCTCATAATTACTTTATTGGGCTTGTTCGTTACTTAGGGCTTTGGCTTCCTCTGCCTCACGTAGTAGTTTACGCTCGGTCTGCCAACGACTGATCATCAGCACGACACCCAAGGAGATAGTATTGGAGAGAATTGATGATCCACCCGCACTAATAAAGGGCAAAGGCTGACCCGTAGTGATGATACCACTCACGACAACGAAGTTGATAAGTGCTTGGAAAGGGTAGAAGACCCCGATACCATACAGCACGTATCGGAAGAAGCGATCCTCCTCTCTGTGGGCAATGACCAGTATCAGCCAAAACCAACTGATATAGAGCAAGGATACCAAGGCCATACCCCAGATGCCTATCTCCTCAATAATGACAGCCAAGACATAGTCGGACATCGCCATAGGGAGAATATCCTTCATCTCGCTATTACCGATACCTCTCCCGATGAACTTACTGTTAGCGATGGCTATATTGGCATAGTACTCTTGTCTATTCTCGTCTGTAAGTACAATCTTATCATTCTTCTCCTCAAGGCTACGCTCTATACGGGCTTTGAATGTCCCCAAACGCCCTACCGACATATCCTCGGGAAGCATAAAGGCAACTGCAAAGACAAGCCCAATAAAAGTAACGATAACACCAAGAGTGGAGATAAGCCAGCGGAAAGGCATCTTGTACACAAAGAGTAAGATAACCGTACATACAGCAAAGATTAGTGCCGTAGACATATTGGAGTAGCCGATATAAGCGACGATACCCATCAAAATGACCAAGGGCCAACCATAGTACCTCCAATGCGTAGATCTGTCTTGCCTCGACTGCTCAAAGAATAAGCAGGACATAAGAGAGAGGCAAAGGATAAAACCAAGTTTGCAGAACTCCGATGGTTGCACAGA
>JBHAFI010000101.1:0-45763 GCA_041856045.1 Porphyromonas sp.
ACCTCGTCAATGATATAGACCTTGTACCTGCCTAATACGGGAGCAATCATCACCTGCTCAGTAAGCGAGCGTATGTCCTCGACACTGTTGTTGCTGGCAGCGTCTAGTTCGAATATATTGAATGACCTCTGCTCATTAAAGGCGACACAACTCTCGCAAGCATTACAAGCCTCACCGTCCTCGCCCAGGTTTAGGCAATTGATGGTCTTGGCAAGCACTCGGGCAGCGGTCGTCTTACCGACACCTCGCGGTCCGCAGAATAGGTAAGCATGTGCCATACGCCCACTAAGGACTGCAGCCTTGAGTGTCGTAGACATCGCTCCTTGCCCGACGATAGAGGCGAATGTATCGGGTCTATACTTGCGTGCAGAAACTATATAACTTTGACTCATGGGGATTGAGAGGGGGGCATCGCAAGCCCCCCATACTTATCAAAGGAAGAATATCTGATATACTACTTCTTGAGCCACTTATCTAGCCAGCCAAAGAATGTACGTTGCCAAAGCAAAGCATTCTGAGGGCGGAGTATCCAGTGGTTCTCATCGGGATATATAAGGAGTTGACTAGGTATCCCCCTTAGTTGTGCAGCGTTGAAGGCTGCTTGTCCCTGCTCTGCCATGATACGGAAGTCACGTTCGCCATGGATCACAAGGATAGGAGTATCCCACTTGTCGACAAACTTATGAGGCGAGTTGGCAAAAGTACGCTGAGCCGTCTTATTGTCCTTATCCCATGGAGCACCTCCCATGTCCCAGTTGGCAAACCACATCTCTTCGGTAGTCATATACTGCATCTCTAGGTTGAAGATCCCTGCATGGGCTATGAATGCCGAGAACCTACCCTCGTGATGCCCTGCCAAGTAAAAGACCGAGTAACCGCCATAACTAGCCCCTACGGCTCCGATGGCAGAGTGGTCGATGAATGGTTCCTTCTTCATCTCGTCTACGGCAGTCAAGTAGTCGCGGATATTTTGCCCAGAGTAGTCACCACTTATCTGCTCATTCCACGCTTTACCGAAGCCCGGTACTCCGTGTCTATTAGGCATAATTACGATATAACCTTGCTCTGCCATAAGGCGTGCATTCCAGCGAAAAGAGAAATACTGGCTCACAGTACTCTGCGGACCACCTTGGCAGTAAAGTAGTGAGGGATACTTCTTTGAGGGATCGAAGTGTGGCGGATAAACAACCCAAACGAGCATATCGCCACCATCGGTCGTCTTGAGCCAACGCTTCTCTACGCGTGGAGCCGTAAGTGAGGAGAGGACGCTAGCATTCTCTGCTGTGATAGCCGTGCTTACCCCAGTCTTGAGATTGACGTTATATAGATCTGTCGGCTGTGTCATAGATTGGCGACCAGCGAGGAGTTGCCCATTCGCCACTTGTAGCGAGGTATAGTTGTGCTGTCCCGAGGTAATAGGACGTATCTTGCTCGTCTTGATATTGATCTCAAAGAGATTAGTCTCTGCCTTAACGCAAGACAAGAAGTATATGCTCTTGCCGTTTGCCGACCATTGCATCGACTCAATATCGTACTCAAAGTCCTTGTTGATGTGGGTCTTCGCTCCGCTAGCAAGGTCTAGTACAAACAAACGCTTGAGGTCTGCCTCGTAGCCGTCACGTTCCATACTCGTCCAAGCCAAACTTTTGCCGTCGGGAGAGAATACGGGGTGTTGGTCGTAACCCATCATACCCTCGGTAAGGTTTGTCGTCTTGCCGTTCTCTATATTATATAGGTATATGTCGCTATTGGTCGAGAGTGAGTACTCTTTGCCCTCTTTCTTACGGCTCGCATAAGCGATCATTTTGCTGTCGGGACTCCATGCTATATCCTCGATGCCGGCATGAGGTTTCATAGGAGCCTCGTAGGGCTCACCCTCTAGTATGTCTGTTCCCTTGGTAATAATACCAGAGCCAAGGTCAGCGACAAAGATATGGGGGATTGTCTCTACCCACTCGTCCCAGTGCTTGTACATTAGGTCGTTGATAACACGTCCCGTAGACTTGTCGAGATCGGGATATAGGTCGCTTACCCTTTTGCCATACTTGATCTGCTTTACGTAGAGGAGGCGACGCTCATTAGGCGAATAAGAGAAGGCCTCTATACCGTCCTCAATATCCGTAATTTGTTGCTTATCGCTTCCATCGGGGAGCATCGTCCACAGTTGTAGTGAGCCACTCTCTGTACTCAAGAAGGCGATACGCGTACCACCAGCAATCCATACGGGGGCATACTCGTTGTGCTTAGTATCGGTAATCTGTTTGCGATGCTTGCCGTCCATACCTACGGTAAAGAGTTCGCTACGGCTTTTGTTGTCTTTGATGCTAGGGAAACTCACGGCATAGACAACGTTTTTGCCATCGGGAGAGAGTGAAGCATCACCAACACGAGCCATCGTGAGGAGTATCTCGGGCGTAAGTTTGTTGTTTGCCTCGAGGGCACTAGTCCCAAGAGTAGAGGCTATACTTGCCATACAAAGGAGGTGCTTAAAGGTCATAGTTATATAGTCTTTGTGTGATTATTCTATTATGCTGTATAAAGGTACGCATTTTTGTGAGCAATCCGAAATCACAAGGCATACTCTACGCCCAATCTTAAGGTTAATAAGGCTTAGATGCTTCACCACAAAACCTCGGGTATCGTCTATAAGGTAGTGCCACCCCTAGCCCCCAGCATCGTATGCCCTCTCGTAAATAAGTGGTCGTATGTCTTAGGTGCTTAGCCCTCATCGGGGTAGCAAGAGACGTAGAGTTATGAACTTCCCCTCGGACTGTATCACTAGGCTAAGCCTTAGCCGTATTGGATCTCGGTATCCGAATATCGCGAATGTACCTATATCACGATACCTAAAGTAAGGTCTGATGGGTTCCATCATCTAGCGATCGTATCTATCCGTCAAGCCTTGATTTTTATCCGCCACGCCTTGACGCATAAAAATCACGCCTTGGCACATAAGCGTCAAGACGTGACGGATAGCAGAGCGAACCTACACTCGCAGAGCCTACAAACTGCCCTCGACAACCCTATGATAGGTCTAGGGGCTACCCCCGACAAGTAGCCTCTAGTCGGGACACAAAAAAGGCAGACCTAGGTCTGCCTCTTTGCTGTGCTATGTGTATCTGATTATGCCGTCTACGCCTTAACTCTCTAGTTGCTTCCAAACGGCAGGAAATTCGTCCAAAATAACCTTAGGGCTAAGGCACTCTGCCGAGTAACGCCCTACGTAATCATCGGCAGCCGTTCCCCACAGATGACAGGCAAGTAGTGCTGCCGTAAGCGTATCATAACCTCGTGCCATAAGCCCTACTATACAGCCACTAAGCAAGTCATTGATGCCGTCCTTACGCATACCCTCATTGCCCGAGAGAGAGAAGTAAATAGTCCCCGAACTACGGACAACCGTCGTGTACGTGCCACACAAAATAAGCGTTACCTTGTTTTTTGAGGCGAAACTCTGTGCCTCGTCGAGGTACTCATAGTCGGAGTAAGCAATACCCAGCAGTCGCTCACGCTTCTCGTGGTCGAGGATTAGGATAGAGTTCTCGGGGATATGATCCAAGAGTGAGGGATAGTCTACGAGCAACTCAATAGCATATCCGTCAAGGACTATGGGCTTGCGGTACGAGGAGAAGAGATTGAGGAGCATATCATGCTCTAGGCTCTCTGGCCCGTGTGCTAAGCCTATCCCGATAGCCTTATAGGCCCTTAGACTATGTGGATTGTAGAGTTGCTTCGTTCCCTCCCCTGCATCTAGGACTCTAGCATCGGGAGCAAGCACCTCTAGGGCAGTATGCATACGAGGCTCTGCATAGATATGTACGGCACTACAACCAACTAGCGATATAGCACGTGCTACGTTGGCGATTATACCGGGCGAACCCTCTGACCCTACGGCAAGCAAAGCAGGGCCATAGTCATTGTGCTGGGAGAAAGACTTACGAGGGCTTAGTAAGGGTGCTAGCATCGCCTCGTTGATACAGCGGTGGTAGCATATTTTGTCTTCGTGCAACTCGGGACTTATCCCTAGGGGGACGATATGCCACGAGCCCACTCGCTCTCTATGCTCGGCAAGAAACATCGAGAGCCTTGGCGACTCAAAACTGATAGTCCTATTGGCCTTAATGATACTCGCTAGGTGATTGTGGCTATTGTCATCTGCAAATAGGCCCGAGGGTAAGTCTACGCTCACGACCTCGCAGTCTTGGCTGTTGATCCACTTGACCAGAGCGGCAAAGCCCCCCTCAAGTTTGGCAACGAGTTCGTAGCCCCATAGCCCGTCAATAATGATGCAGTTGCTCTTGAGTTGGGGAGGACTAAACTTATTGCTCACCTCAACGATAGATCCACCTTGCTCGATAAATTTCTGACGCTCGATCTCTGCCTCTTCGCTGATATTCCCTTGCATATAGAATAGGTAGACCTTGACAGAGTAGTGACGTTCCAAGAGGATACGTGCTATGGCGAGTGTAATAGCCCCGTTTAGTTCGGGTCCTGCAAATAGGTGCAGTTCGCTCAAGCGATAGTATTGACCGAATAGATTAGCAAAGCCCTGTGCCGAACGCTCAATAATATCTTGGGTGCTTAGCCCCATACGCATTGTAACCTCTTGATACAGGTGCCTGAGTTGTATGGCAGAGTAGATATTAGTCATAGGATTAGTGAGAGAAAAAATAAGCACCCTATTCTTATACAAGTACAGGGTGCCTTAGTTTGTGTGCATACGATTACTTATAGTCTAGTCCATCGTCCCTCTTACGATGCCTCGCTCCGAAGAGCGTACGAAGTCCACGATAAAGTTTACCAACTCGCTATCGGGTTGTTCCTCGGCAATGGCTTTGAGGGCTTGCGTCGTATTCAAGCCACGTTGGTAGATCGTGCGATACACCTCGTTGATCTGATAGATCTGCTCGTTGTTGAAGCCACGACGACGTAGCCCCACGATATTGATACCACAATAGACGATAGGATCACGCCCAACGAGTGCATAAGGCGGTATATCCTTACCGATGCGACTACCACCCTGTATCATCACGTGCTTGGAGATACGCACGAACTGATGTACAAGAGTCCCTCCGCTGGCAATAGCGTAATCATCTATCTCTACCTCGCCAGCGATTTGTGAGGCATTGCCGATAATAACGTGATCGCCTAGACGGCAGTCGTGGGCTATGTGGCTATAAGCCATAAGCAGGCAATGGTTGCCTATTACGGTCTGCCCCTTTGAGGCTGTACCACGATTAACGGTAGCACACTCACGCACTTGGGTATAGTCGCCTATGACGGCAGTAGAGTCCTCACCTACGAATTTAAGGTCTTGAGGGATACCCGAGATAACAGCACCGGGGTGTATCTCGCAGTGCTTGCCGATACGTGCTCCGTAGCGAATTACAGCACCGGGGTGTATATGAGTACCTTCCCCGATGACGGTATTCTCCTCAACAATAGCAAAAGCACCTATACGTACGCCCTCAGCAATCTGTGCTTGAGGGTGAATGGATGCTAGAGGGCTTATAAGTTCGTTTGCCATATACTATCTGTTTTTGTTATTTATTCTTCACTATTTGAGCCATAAACTCACACTCGCAGACAAGAGTCTCGCCCACAAATGCCAAGCCACGCATATTCGCCATACCACGACGCATCTCTGTCATCATGCGCACCTTGAATATGAGGGTGTCGCCCGGCACTACTTTTTGACGGAACTTCACATTGTCGATCTTCATAAAGTAGGTAGAGTAACTCTCGGGGTCTTCCAACTCAGAGAGGATAAGCAGTCCACCGCACTGTGCCATGGCCTCGATCTGTAGTACTCCGGGCATCACTGGTTCGTCGGGGAAATGACCTTGGAAGAACTCTTCGTTGCCCGTCACGTTTTTGATCCCCACGACATAGTCTAGGCCTTTCTCCGTAATCTTATCTACGAGGAGCATAGGATAGCGGTGTGGGAGCAACTCGCGGATACGCTTGATGTCCAAGATCGGTGCCTTATTGGGGTCGTAGACAGGAGCCTGACTCTCATTTTGCTTGATCTCTTTGCGTATCTTCTGACCCATCTCATTGTTTATCTTGTGCCCCGGGCAGGTAGCGATAATACGCCCACGGATACGACGACCTATCAAAGAGAGGTCGCCCAGCACATCGAGCAACTTATGGCGTGCTGGCTCGTTGCTGTAGATGATAGGTGCGTTGTTGATATATCCTAGTTCGACCCCAGATTTACGCTCAACTCCCATCAAATCGCAGAGGTGATCGATCTTCTCTTGAGGCATCTCTCGGTCATAAATTACAAGGGCATTGTCTAGATCTCCTCCCTTGACCAGATTGTGTGCTAGTAGTTGCTCAATCTCACGGACGAAGACAAATGTACGCGATGCTGCGATCTCTTTCTCAAACTTCGTGAGGTCATCGAGCGATGCAAACTGGTTGTTGAGGACAACGCTATCGAAGTTGATATGCACGTCTATCCCAAAACTATTATCAGGGAGTAGTAAGATACGACTTAGTCCGTCAGCACTCACTACCTCCATACGCTGCTTGACGATGTAGTACTCTCGCTCCAACTCTTGCTCCTCGACGCCTATTTCTTTGATCTTGCGTACGTACTCTATGGCACTACCATCAAGAATTGGGAACTCGGGAGCATCGACATCTATGTAACAGTTGTCTACCCCCAAGGCATAGAGGGCACTCATAGCGTGCTCGATCGTACTTACCTGAGCATCTCCTCGACGTAGGACAGTCCCTCGCTCGGTGCCTTTGACAAACTCGCTAAGGGCAGGGATCTCGGGTGAGCCCTCGAGGTCTACACGTCTGATGATACGCCCAGTCCCTGCTGGTGCTGGGTGGAATGTTATATTTATCTGTAGTCCCGTGTGTAGTCCCTTGCCACTTAGACCGAAACTACCACGTAGTGTATGCTGCTTAGACATTAAATTCTTCTCTATTACTTTGTATTACACATCTTCTCTAGTTGCCCCACAGTGCGATATAGATCGGGGAGTTTGTTGAGTACAGCGTATGCACGCATAGCGTTGCGTGCTTCCATCGCTGGCGACCCTAGCATTACTTTATCGCTCTCGATATTACCGAGGACCCCCGTTTGACCACCCAACTGTACACGATCCCCGATACTGAGATGCCCTGCGATACCTACTTGCCCGCCCGTTTGACACCAAGAGCCAATCTTGGACGAACCAGCCATACCTCCCTGTGCAGCCATTACGGTATGATTGCCTACCTCGCAATTGTGTGCGATCTGCACAAGGTTGTCGAGTTTGGCTCCACGCTTAATACGCGTGCTACCCATTACCGCTCTATCGACACAAGTATTGGCACCTATCTCGACATCGTCCTCTATTACAACGTTGCCAAGTTGCGGTATCTTGTGGTAACCATCAAGTTGTGGTGCGAAACCGAAGCCATCGGCACCGACAACTGCCCCTGCATGCAGGATACATCTCGAGCCAATCTCACATCGATGATAAACGACAACGTTGGGGTATAGTATAGTGTTTGCCCCTATTGTAGTGCCTCTGCCTATATATACGTTGGGGTATATGTAGCAACCATCGCCTAGCGTAACATCCTCCTCAATCACGGCTCCAGCACCTATATAGGCAACGTGAGCAACCTCGACACCCTCTGCTATCGTCGCACGAGTGTGAATGCCCGTAGGACGTACATTAAGTTGTTGCTCGACCATCTGCATCAGTGTGGCAAGACCTGCGTAGGCATCGGGGACACGTATAAGTGTTGCCGAGTATTCGCCCTTGGGAGCGAAGTCTGCATTCACAAGGACGATGCTCGCCTTAGTCGTATATAGGAATGGTTCGTATTTGCTGTTGGCAAGGAAAGTGAGTTGTCCTATGCTTGCCTCCTCGATCTTAGCGAAGTCGTGAACAAGGGCCTTAGGATCTCCCTCGACCGTTCCTTGTAGGATATGTGCGATCTGCTCTGCACTAAACTCTAGGGTCATCTTAGTTATATTGTCTTCTTTAGTCTATGAGTTTTGCTCTGCGGAGCAAACTAGCCATTTCATAACGCATCTTCTCGGCTTCCTCTGCTGCCTTGAGGTGGAAGAGTTCTCCACTATCGGCATAGATGATACTACGAGATGCGTTCACAAGGATACCACACTCGCTGTTGAAGCCATAACGAGCAACTTCCTCAAGACTTCCGCCTTGAGTACCAACGCCCGGCACAAGTAAGAAGTGGTCGGGGACGATAGCACGTACTCGCTCGAGCATCTGAGCCTTAGTCGCTCCTATGACATACATCATCTGCTCGCTTGTACCCCATTCTTTTGATAGACGTAGCACACGTTCGAAGAGATACTCTCCCTCACTTGACTGCATCATCTGGAAGTCCTCACTCCCCGAGTTACTCGTAAGTGCCAAGAGGATTGTCCACGCGTTGGGATACTTTAGCGTAGGTAGTACGCTGTCCTTCCCCATGTAGGGAGAGATGGTAACAGCGTCAATGTTGAGGTTCTCAAAGAAACTACGTGCATACATATCCCCAGTATTACCGATGTCCCCTCGTTTGGCATCTGCGATGATGAAGATCTCTGGGTATTTCTCTTGGATATAATACACCGTCTCCTCAAAACTTTTCATACCAAACGATCCCATACTCTCATAGAAGGCAAGGTTGGGCTTATAAGCTACACATAGATGGGCTGTAGCGTCAATGATGCGTTTGTTGAACTCAAGGACGGGATCCCTCTCCTCTAATAGGTGTGCAGGGATCTTCGTTACATCTGTGTCCAAGCCAATGCAGAGGAAACTGTTTTTCCGCTTTATTTGCTCAAAGAGTTCTTGTTTAGTCATAATTATATTGCTTAGGTAAGGAGCCTTATCCCCGATGGATACTACAGGGCGGCTTCCTTCATTCGTTCTATATTCTCGGCAATGATGAGTTCGTCGATAATCGGCTGTACCTCGCCATTCATAATCGCTCCTAGGTTGTAGAGCGTTAGGTTAATACGATGGTCTGTAACACGTCCCTGAGGATAGTTGTATGTACGGATCTTTGCCGATCGGTCTCCTGTCGAAACCATCGTTTTACGCTTAGCAGCGATAGCCTCATTATGCTTCGATACCTCGATGTCATAGAGTTTGGTACGTAGCATCTGCATCGCCAACTCTCGGTTTGCCAACTGAGTACGTGCTTGCTGACAAACCACGACGATACCTGTGGGCTTGTGCGTTAGTTGCACTTTGGTCTCTACCTTATTAACGTTCTGTCCTCCGGCACCTCCAGATCGAGAGGTATGGAAGTCTATATCGGCTGGGTTAAGGACAACATCGACCTCCTCTGCCTCGGGCAATACTGCTACCGATGCGGCTGATGTGTGCACACGACCTTGGGTCTCTGTTGCAGGGACACGCTGTACGCGGTGTACGCCACTCTCATATTTGAGAACACCATAGACACCCTCACCACTTACGCTGAAGATGATTTCCTTATATCCGCCTGCTGTACCCTCGCTAAGGCTTGTCACCTCACACTTCCAGCCTCGGCTCTCACAATAACGAACATACATCTTGTAGAGATCACCTGCGAATATGGCGGCTTCATCTCCACCGGTCCCTCCACGGATCTCCATCACGACATTCTTCTCGTCCTCGGGAT
The DNA here is from genome assembly GCA_041856045.1 of Porphyromonas sp. Lineage (GTDB taxonomy): Bacteria > Bacteroidota > Bacteroidia > Bacteroidales > Porphyromonadaceae > Porphyromonas. Next base: position 9,634 of record JBHAFI010000101.1, read on the forward strand.
CTGCGGGGATAAGTAACAGTTTGATCTCTTCCTCAAGACCGGGGATACGCTCCTCTGCCTCGTTCATCATTTCTCGAGCCATAGTTCGCAATTCTTGGTCGCTCTCGGTTTCGAGGGTTTCACGTCCCTCCTCGATATTGCCAAGGAGGTTACGATATTCCTTTCCTTTGGCAAGGATACGCTCTAGATCTCGATACTCTTTGCTGAGTTTCATAAAGCGCTTCTGATCTGCAATGATGTCGGGAGCAGTGATAAGTGAGGTAATCTCCTCGAAGCGTATCTCTAAACTCTCGATGCGACTTAGCAAATCGTTGTCTGTTGCCATATAATTCGTTTAATCTTGTTTGTCTGTTATTCTTATATCAAAAAAGGAGATTGTCATCTTGAGTACCTTAGTACTCCAAGTCACCCCACGGACTCTTAATCAAGAGGCTGTTGCCTGTTGCACTCTCCTCAACACGTCCCACGATCTGAGCATCAACGCCATAACTACGACTGATCTCTATGATACGCTCTGCATCTGTGGGGTCTACGTACAACTCCATACGGTGTCCCATGTTAAACACCTTGTACATCTCTCTTGCAGGCGTACCGCTCTCCTCGTGAATGAGCTTGAAGAGTGGTGGGACAGGGAATAGGTTATCCTTGATTATTCGCTTATTTTTCACGAAGTGCAGCACCTTGGTCTGTGCTCCGCCCGAGCAGTGTACCATACCATGGATACGCGTACGCATCTCATCGAGGATAGCCTTAATAATAGGGGCATAGGTACGTGTTGGCGAGAGTACGAGTTTACCGGCATCGAGGGGGCTACCCTCTACCGCATCGGTCAAATGCTTACTACCACTGTACACCAAGGCATCGGGGACTGCCGCATCATAACTCTCGGGATACTTACTCGCTAGGTCGTGATGTAATACATCGTGCCTAGCACTAGTGAGCCCATTACTTCCCATACCGCCATTGTACGACTTCTCGTATTTGGCTTGACCATACGAAGCCAATCCGACAATCACGTCGCCTGCTTTGATATTACCATTATCGATCACATCACTGCGTTTCATACGGCAGGTAACGGTGCTATCGACAATAATTGTACGCACTAGATCCCCCACATCGGCAGTCTCTCCACCGGTAGAGTAGACGCTTACGCCCATCTCTCGTAGTTCTTGTAGCAAGTCCTCGGTGCCATTGATAATAGCACTAATTACCTCGCCGGGGACTAGCAGTTTATTGCGTCCTATTGTAGAGGATACGAGTATGTTGTCCGTAGCCCCAACGCAGAGGAGATCGTCTATATTCATAATGAGAGCGTCCTGAGCGATACCTCGCCACACATCTAGGTCGCCTGTTTCTCGCCAGTACATATATGCAAGCGAACTCTTGGTACCTGCCCCATCGGCGTGCATAATGTTGCAGTACTCGGGATCTCCTCCTAGTATATCGGGGATTATCTTACAGAAGGCTGAGGGGAACAAACCCTTATCGACGTTTTTGATAGCATTGTGTACGTCCTCTTTGCTTGCGGATACGCCTCGTTGAATATATCTCTCGTCCATCGGCTCTTGCTTACTTAATCCTTGAATATGTACTATTGGCTTGTTTATTATCGCAGACGCAGTACATCGCCCTCCTCGGGAACGTAGTCCTCGTCCTTGTCGTTTAGTTTGTATAGGTTCTCTAGACGAATACCATAGCGTTGAGAGATACTATGCATAGAGTCCCCGATCACAACTGTGTGGATACTGTACCTCTCCGTTGCTTTCTTATGCTTACGCTCTAGATATATAATGTCACCCTCTTGGAAACTCATATCCTCGGGAATATCGTTGTACGATGCCAACTTACGTACCGATACACCCGTCTCTTGTGAGATACGCTCTAGACTGTCATTGGGATCTGCCACGACATAGTACAGTCCGTAACTCATATACACAGGTCTTAGAGGCTTCTCAAGGGGCTTTACGGTTCCTCTCGAGGGCTTCGCAGGGCTTTGGTTGGCAGTACCTCTCTCCCCTTGGCTCCACAAAGGCAATTGTTTTTTATCGAGTGCATACAATTCGTACGTCTCGATAATTTGGATTAGTTTATTGGCATAACCCTTATTCGTTGCATAACCAGCCGTCTGCAAACCACGACACCAACCACGATAGTCATCGCTTCGCAGTGTGAATAGACGTGCATAGCGAGGTTTCTTAAGGAAGAGCGAATGGTCTTCGTAACTCTCTTGCCACGAGGCATAGACCCTAAAGCACTCATTAGGAGCATCATCGGTCTTATAGGTTTTCTTCCCTTTCCATGTGCTGTGGCACTTGATACCGAAGTGGTTATTATGCTCCGCAGCCAAACTGCTCTTGCCGGCTCCTGTCTCGAGGAGCCCTTGAGCCATCGTAATGCTAGCAGGGATCCCGTGCCTATCCATCTGGCGGATAGCCTCTTTATAATACTTCTGTATGTATGCCTCGTATGCTGGATAGCGTTTAGCAACTTGTGCGGTGGCTGTTCCCCAAGCCCAAAGGGCAAGACACACCAATATATATATATTACCTCTGTACACCTTTCTCTCTTCGTAATAGTATTAGGGCATACGAGCCCCAAATTTCTACAAAGATACTAAAACCCAAGCATTCTGCCCAAAGAGCAGTAATAGAGGAGGCATAGGCACAGCAGGTTTGCTCTGTCCCGACAGAAGGCATACAAGCCCATAGATAAGGCTTGTGACACAACTCACTGCGAATATATAGGAGCGAAGCCCCCACTACCCTACGAAGCCATAAGACGATAAACTTACGCTTCGACGAGAGCAAAAGAGAACTAATCTGCTCTCCCTACGGGACGATTGAGTCGGATATAAGTAAACAGACTTTGATACTGCTTGCAGAGTGCCTCCCATTGCTTCGCTTTTGTGGCAAAAGAAAGGCTACTACCATCGGGTTGAGCAACAACAATCCGATACGGATCTCGCTCACTATAAAGCCCCTCCCACTCCTTATAGGAGAGCCATACACGCATACGATTGTGCCAGCCCTTTGACTGAGGTGTACGTGCAATGTACTCTACATTGAGGGACAAATCTACCTTACCTTGCTGTCTGATGCTTAGGCATTTGTCCTCCAAAGCGTGGGGACTGTACACGCTGATTAGCAACGCTACACTATCTGCATTATCAAGATAGGTGAAGTCATAAGACAGTTTACGTACTTTACCTTCCGTCTCATACTGATACTTAGGCTTAACGAAGTAGAGCGTTGTATGCTCTCGCTTACTCATCAAAACGAACTTATCCAAATTTTGGGCGGATAGATGAGCCTGCTTCGAGAAGCATAGCACAGCAAGGACAAGAGCGATAAAACAAAGGGAACGATAACTATTCATCATCACATAAAGCGACCTAATACACATAAGGAAAAACACAGAGGCTATATTAGTTAGGAACCAATACAGCCTCTGTTATATGTATGGATAAGCGTATCGGATTACTCTCCGTACACGTAAATAGTGCAGGTAGAGAATAGACCTAATACATTCTTCTTCTCAACATCTACGTGACTAATTCTCTTGATACCTGCGCTGTTGGCTGCTGTTTGGATAGAAGCATCTCCCATAGCAATAATGCCGAGGATATTGCTTGCCTTTGCAGTCCCGACCTTAGTCCCTAGAGGGTTTGCTGTCGCTGCAAGTCCGTCCTTAACATCTGTGTAGAGTAGTCCTGCCCCAACAGACGAACCGGTCATAGCACAACTTGGTAGTAGCATAGCCGTAAGAGCGAGAATAGCCCCTTTGGTCACAATTTTCTTCATGTTTTTGTTATTATTTGGTTTGTAATGATTAACGCGACAAAGATATACTTTCTCCCGAAATCTAATACTCGCAGGGCATCATCAAAGTAAAATTCTTTCTCTCTATATCCTCACTACTCACCCCACCGAATAGTCCCACGAGTAGACACAAGTCCATATACCCCTCGGAGAGGCAATTCTGATCGGGGTTATAACAAGATACTTAGACGTCCATCGAAGAGATACTTAGTTGTCATGTGACAAGATACTTAGTCTTCAATCAACGTCTAAGTATCTCTTCATTTCACACGAAAATCTCACATCGTTTCGGACACAAAAAGGACATCATTTCTACCCTTAAAATCTTTCCATTCACCACGCTAAAATCTCGTCACTACAAACCCGAATATCCAGCCTTTCGAGGTGCCGACTTCGCATCAAGTCGGGTGCAGGTAGCGAGCCACTCGGATAGGGAGATTTCGTTCGGGTGGGTTGAGCGTGGGAGAGAGAGGGCTCGACAATTAAGTCTTGCATTCGGGAGTAAGATGAGAACGCCTAATTCGCCTATTACCAAGAGATAAGAGCCGTGAATAGATCATTCAGCAAAGGGAAAGCCTAACACAAACACCCCTGCAATTTGCACAATTGAAAAACTTATATTACCTTTGCATCGCAATTGAGCAATGGCTCCGTAGCTCAACTGAATAGAGCATCTGACTACGGATCAGAAGGTTATAGGTTTGAATCCTATCGGAGTCACAAAGAAACTTCAAGGTCTTGACAAAAGTCCTTGGAGTTTTTTCTTTTTATCTCGGGATATATTAAACTATAAGCACCTATAAGCGTCTTAATCTACGAGAATATATTACCGATAATAACTCAAACAAACTCAAAATTCATACTAATGAAACGTTTCTTCCAAGAACTACACAAAGGCCTAGGACTCATTGCCGGGCTATTTATCTCCCTACTATGCCTTACGGGGGCTATCATGATCTTCCAAGATGATGTGCGTGAGGTGATATTCCCAGAGCGTTATTTCCGTCCTAGTAGCGAGGGACGCAATGTTTTACCTATTGCTACTATCGTAGACAAGGTGAATAGCGAGGTAGGCACAGACAAGATCTCAAGCGTAGAGATTAGTGCCGACACGACACGCAACTATATCCTCTCGCCTCAAGGCAAAGGTAAGCCTAGGTATTTCGTAGACCCTTATACTGGGGACATCAAGGGGGTAATGAACCCCAAAGACTCCGATTTCTTTGGCTATGCCCTCAAACTACACCGTTGGCTGCTCACTAGTCCCGACTCGTGGGGTAAGCAGGTGATCGGAGCATCGACCTTGCTCTTCGTCTTCATTCTTATCTCTGGTATCGTCTACTGGTGGCCCAAGGGCAAGAAGCAACTACAAGCACGCTTACGCGTCAAAACCGATGCCAGTCGTCATCGCCTTTATGTAGACCTACACGCTTCGTTGGGTATCTATTGTAGTGTCGTTCTACTCCTAATGGCTCTTACAGGCCTTACGTGGTCATATCCTTGGTATCGCTCAGGTTTGTATGCCGTCCTTGGGATAGAGAGTCCCAAAGAGCCTACTAAGCCCGAGGGCAAGGGTAAGGAACAGAAGCCTGCTAGCGAGGGTAACAAGGAAGGCGAAGCACCAGTATTCGACTGGGACACTGCCTATACCCTTGTGCGTGCTAAGCACGATAAGTACAAAAACATTCGTCTTGAAGTCGGGAAAGCCAGCGTAGCGAGAGCAGGAAACTTTGGCAATCCTAGGGCTGCCGACAACTACAAACTAGATAAGCAAACGGGCGAAATCAAAAGTTTTGAGGCTTACGAAGATCAGCCTGCTGCCTCTCGTGCTAGAGGTTGGATATATGGGCTACACACTGGTGTATGGGGAGGTATCATCACCCGTGTACTCTACTTCGTAGTATGTATCCTCGGGGCTAGTTTCCCTATTACGGGTCTATTCATCTATATGAAGAAGAGGGCTATGAAGCGTAATAAGGCAAGCAAAGACGCGAACTAAGGATTTACCTCCCGTATATAATAATGCCCCCTCGGTAGAATAAGTCTGCCGAGGGGGCATTGCTATATATAGGACGCTAAGGTATCTAATTTGCTCCTCGAGAGATCATACCCGCACACAAGAGGGCAGAATAAATAGCCTTATCCCACAAAGCCAAAGTAAGACCGAACTAGTGCTACAAGGCTCGGCGAAAGGTTGCGAAGCCTTGGGTCTGCTCTCCCCCTTAAACTAAGAAGAAAGACAAAGAAGCCTAAGCAATACAACAATTAGCAACAAGCATCTCGCCCCGAAACTACTCAAGCCCTTGAGCCAATACTAAGGACAACACAAGTCCTCGACCAAAGCGACAAGCGAGTAAAGGAGAATAGCAAGCCCCAAGTAAGAGATATTAGAGTCCTATAGTCGGAGGAAATAAGCCCCTAATACCTCTCGTATTAGGGGCTTATCTTGATACATTAGGGCATCAATTTGTTTTCTCGCATTCGTTGGGAGAAGTCCTGCAAATATGCTTTTAGTTTGGGCAACATTGAGGTGACGACCTTAGGCTCTTGTCCTTGTACGTCCGTCTTACAATTGGGGTCCTTGGCAACATTATATAGGGCGACCACGCGTTCCCCATCAAATACCAAGACATAGTCCCCCATAATCATCTTATAAGAGCCATCTAGCGTCATCACCGAGAAATGATTATCGTTTGGCTCAAACATATTCCGTCCGAAACTTACGATAGACTCTGAGATCCCGAGTAGATCGAGGAGTGTAGGGAAAATATCGGCTTGTTGCACGGGCTTCGTTTGGTTGCTACCGCTCCATTCGTCCCTCGGGTCAAAGAGGATAATGGGGATAGAGTGCGAGCGATAGACGTTCTTATACTTGTCCAATTCACCCGGAACAGAGTGGTCGGCAAGGATCACGAATAGTGTGTTGCGATACCAAGGTTTGGTCTGAGCCGTACGGAAGAATTGCTCCAATGCATAATCAGTGTAACGCATACAGCGATGCTGAGGGTTCGTCCCCTTGGGGAAACGTTGCTCGTACTTCATCGGGATAATGAAAGGGAAGTGCGATGTCGTCGTAAACTCCGATGCCAAGAATGGTTCCTTGAGCGTTGAGATGTCGTTGGCAACGTATTGGAGGAACGGTTCGTCCCAAATCCCCCAATGCCCATCAAACTCATCATCGTTATTAAACTCTGTCTTCCCTCGATATGAGGAGAAGCCCAACTGGCGAGCCATAGCATCAAAACCCATAGATCCGTTGGGTGCATTATGATAGAAGCGTGTGTCGTAGCCTCGTTCCCTAAGAATTATCGGCAGAGCCCGTAGGGCATTACCCGAGTAAGCCGAACTTACAAAAGGGATCCCTGGAGGTATGATAGAGGCAAAGATCGCAGGCATTGCGTCTATCGACTTCCCCCCATTGGCAAAGGCACGCTCAAAGACGTAAGATCTCGACATCAAACTATCGAGAAAAGGTGTGAAACCTTTATATCCGGCAACATCTCTATTGAGTCGTCCTGTCCATTCTTGGGATAGGCTCTCCCAAATAATAAATACCACATTGCGACCAGCAAAGCGTCCCGTCATCTCAGTCTTAATTATCTCGGGCTGATAGGCACTATATAGACGCTTGGCATCATTCTCTTGCATAAAGTCGTAGGTGGGGAGTAGTTGTTTACCCGCTAGACGTATCATGGCAAAGGGGGTATTGAGTACCATGGCTCTCTGCTCGGGCTTATCTATGTAGAGGGCTGCATGGTTGGGAGCAATAGGACGAGTAGAACTTAGATAATTCCCCCTAATGCCACCAATGGCCAAAACCGCAACTAGTACCATAGCCCCAAGACTAGCGGCGTAGAAACGCCAAGCCGATAAGATGGGCATAGCATTGGGCTTGAGGAGTCGATATGCCCACACCCAAGCCATAATAAGGGCAATACCTATCAGCGTAATCTGCCAATAGTTGGTGAAGAAGTTGAGGAACCCTAGTGGGTTCTCGTTGGCAAACTCTGTGAAGACATCAAGCGTCGTTCGCTTTGCGGTGAAGCGATAGTAGACGGTATCTCCGAGATTAAGGATAAAGGCAGGGATATTACAGAGCCAATAACTAAGGTCTACAAGTTTGAGGTAACGTGGGTGGTACCTAAAAGGCAAGGGCAAGAGATGTAGAGTAATCACCAACAGATTGACATACAACAAACCCGAGAGATCGAAGCGAAGCCCCCCAACAAAAGCCTGCATTAGAGCCTCGGCACTATCGAAGCCCAACAAATCACTATTGTAGAAGTAGAAGACTACGCGACAGAGTGTATATACAACAAGAGCCAAGGCAAATCGCCAAAACAAGAGTAGGGGCAGAGTGCCTGTGTAAGTTCGCAGTTTATCTTTATTCATAGGTGCAAAAGTACTAGAATTAGGGTAATTATGCTCTATCACGCAGTCTGGATTGTCTTATACATTCGCCTTAGAGCCTAGCGAGTTATCCAGTATCAGTGCTTTGAGCCACAGGATAACGTACTAGTGTAGGCCATTGGTCTAAGGGGCTAGACGCACAGCGTATTCACCTGTTTCTCCTTATGGCTCAAGGCTTAGGCGAATAAGTTACTCCGAATGCCCTTTGCTAGGGATCTGATCTTGGACTTCCTAATAACTTAGGCTATGCGTCAAGAGCGTGACGGATAAAAATCGCGACTTGGCGGATAAGCGTCACGACTTGACGCATAAAAATCACGACTTGATTTTTATCTTATCTCTCCGAGGCTTCGGGCTTGGGAATAAGAGGATTAGGATACAATGCTAAGGCTCGGCTAGACTTTTGCCTCGCTTACCGAAGGACGCTTCTCTAGTGTCTAGAGCAAAGTCGTAGAAATTAAGCCTCGTAGACGCTTACTAGTACCGAATAGAGTGTTAGGGAGGCATCTCCCGAGGGCATAGCATAAGGGGCAGATTGTTACGATCTTTATTGCCGATAAAAGAAGGGTCTACTGTCGGTTGTATTTCTATCTATATCTCCCCTTGATAGGTTTTAATGTGAGCAAAAGTCCATCAGTAAGCCTTATCAAGGGTCAGGCTGTAAGGGTAGGAGGCTATGGGGAAAAACTTTTTTATCCAAGATTTGTAAGTATTCAATAAAATTGTATTACCTTTGCAGTGGCTAAGCCAAAGAGTGGATAGATTTGACTGCTTGCAACCACAAGAAAAAATGCTAAAAGGATTATACTCTGATGTAATAGTAGGGTGTATTCATAGTGTTAGGTTGATTAGTTAGGTGCTCGTTTTGGCTTTATGCCGAAGCGAGTTTTTCTTTTATACATAACCATAAAACATAACTAGATAACGATGAATTATTTATTCACCTCAGAGAGTGTATCGGAGGGTCACCCCGATAAACTAGCCGACCAGATCTCAGACGCGATCCTAGATCAGTTCATAGGCATAGATCCCGAGAGTAAGGTAGCCTGCGAAACTCTTGTAACGACAGGTCAGGTAGTACTCGCTGGTGAGATCAAAAGTGAGGCATACGTAGACGTGCAAGCAACTACTAGACGCGTTATACGCCGTGTAGGCTATACCAAGAGTGAGTACTGCTTCGATGCCGAGAGTTGTGGTATCTTGAGTGCACTACACGAGCAAAGCCCCGACATCAACCGTGGTGTTGAGCGTGCCGATAAGGAGAACCAAGGAGCCGGTGACCAAGGGATAATGTTTGGTTACGCTACTAGAGAGACCCCAAGTTATATGCCTCTTCCCATAGACCTTAGTCATAGCCTATTGGAGGAATTGGCACTTATTCGTCACAACGAACTACACCTAATGCCCTATCTACGCCCCGATGCCAAGAGCCAAGTAACGGTAGAGTATAACGAGGAGCATCAGCCCCTACGTATCGAGGCTATTGTTATTAGCACGCAGCACGATGAGTTCGTTACACCCGAGGGTGAGGGTGCAGAAGCCATTGCCGAGGCAGAGCGTAAGATGATCGAGCAAATCGAGTCGGATATACGATCGATCCTTATCCCACGCGTCAAGGCAAAGTATAATAGCGAGGTGGCTAATCTCTTTGGTGAGGATATTAAACTCTATGTCAATCCTACGGGTAAGTTCGTAATTGGTGGTCCTCACGGAGATACAGGTCTTACGGGTCGTAAGATAATTGTGGATACTTATGGGGGTAAGGCTTCGCACGGCGGAGGAGCATTTAGTGGTAAAGACCCCAGCAAGGTGGATCGCAGTGCAGCCTATGCTGCTCGTCATATCGCAAAGAATATGGTTGCCGCTGGTGTCGCAGATGAGATGTTGGTGCAGTTGAGTTATGCTATCGGAGTAGCCCAACCTATCAATATCTACGTAGACACACGTGGTACATCAAAGATAGCCCTAAGTGATGCCGAGATAGCCGAGCGTATTGCTTCGCTCTTTGACCTACGCCCCTATGCTATCGAGCAACGCCTTAAGTTGCGTAATCCGATCTATGAGGAGACCGCGGCATACGGACATTTCGGTCGTGAGCCACGTAAGGTGACGAAGACTTTCCCACGTCTAGGAGGCGGGACAGACAGCAAAGAGGTCGAACTATTCACGTGGGAGAAACTTGACTACGTAGACCAAATCAAGTCTGCCTTGCTCTAAGCCCTTGAGCCTGCTCCCTCCACAAAGAGAGCAGGCCCCACAGCAATAAGAATGTTACGCCCTCCACAGCAAGGGGGTAAGCCTCGAAGCAACATGAGTGTTACGCTCTCCTCAGCAAGGGTACAAGCCCCACAGCCACAAGAGTGTTACGCTCTCCACAGCAAGGGTGCAACGTTTTAATCGCAAAGTCGGTGTAGCACCGACATCAAACAGAAATATCCCTCGAGCGTCCGACTAACGGCACTCGAGGGATTACTATTTGTGCTAAGCGAACGCTAGGCTTATGCCCCACGCCCACCAGATAAAACTACAACTGCTCTCGGAATATAACGCACACACAAACGATAGAGTACATAACAAGCAAGAATAGTTACTGCTGGTATCATAAAATACGAGAATAGGCGTACTCCTAGTAAATCTGAGAATGGAAGACGAGCAAAAACGCCTTTTACCCAATTCAAGATGTAGATTTCATTGCACGCATATATAAAGAAAGCCGCGGGAGCAAGAGATATGCAGAAGTCCTTTATCTTAGCATATCGACAAAACAGTAGATTGAAGACGTTAACGAGCGTAATAGATCCTCCGAATAGGAAATAAATATTCATAGCACCATCAACGATTTTCTGATCATATAGCCCTAGAGTTGCGACAGTGGGGATTAGCAAGGTTATCAAAAGTGAAACATATCTCAACTTCCAGCATATAGTCGGAATATCAAGTTTATTCATTCCAAGGTAGGCTCCTAGACCAAAAGACGCAATTGCCATAGACGAAAACCCAAGTACACCCAACTGAATACCCGAGGCAAAAAACAAAGCCAGTAATACTACGCCCCAACCTTTTATATACTTAAACAAGTAGTAGAATAAAGGTGATATTAGGCACATACACATCAGATCTCGTACATACCATAGAGGAGCATTAGCCGATGACCAAATAAGGGATTCTATTGGTTTTAGTAGCAATTCGCTCCGTTCATCTGTTGCAAACCCCAACATTTCAGCTGTACCATTCTTTAGCCATACCGCACCTATATACAATCCCCCCCATAATAGGAAGGGGATCAATAGAGTCGGTATTCGTTTGGCCAGCGTTGTATAGTAGAAGTCCAAATTCCACCCTTTCTCGGGGACTTTGGCATATATATAGTATGCCGAAAAAACAAAATAACACACCAGCGTAGCATAAAGAGCATACTTAGAGAGCCACTCAGTGATAAAGTAATGAATATAGGCACTAGTATCTGCTACATCAGGAACCCCCGATTTATTATAGTGAGTGTGAATAAGAATAATGCAATAAAGTAACGGCAGACGCATTGCCGTAATAAGTTCTGACTGGGAGATTTTGTTATTCATATTTGATCATCGGTGTATATATTCAAATTAACACAGACAAAGATACAGAAAATCAGGGACCTACTATAATCAGAGGCTCAGTACTGCACTTTGGAGAGTATGCCCGTAAGGTGGGCGATACAGATCCCATAATTAGTGATTGCTACGCCTTGTGCCTTAGCACGTGATAGACGTGACAAGACGTGTGCTCGATTGAACATACAAGCACCGCAGTGAATAATCAGATCGTACTTCGTAAGGTCCTCGGGATAGTCCGACCCCGAAATAATATCTATCGCAAGATCCTCGCCATATTTACGCCGTAACATTGCTGGTATCTTCACTCGCCCTATATCCTCGGTAGCCGGTGCATGCGTACAAGCCTCCGCAATAAGTACACGCGAACGAGCATTCAATCCGTCTATCGCCTTGGCTCCCTCGATAAAGGTATTTATATCTCCCTTATAACCCGCCATAAGGATCGAGAAAGAGGTCAGCATCGTACCCTCGGGGCACAAAGGATATACCGCAGCAAAGGCCTGCGAGTCTGTGATCATCAAGCGAGGTGGATTAGTAAGGGCAGACAAGGCTTGCGGTAAGCCCTCGGGTGTACAACTGATAGCGATACAGCCCTTATCTAGCAGTTCGCGTAAAGTTTGCACTTGGGGCAGTATCAATCTGCCTTTGGGTGCCGCAGCATCTTGTGGCATTACAAGGACAACGGTATCGCCCGCTTGTGCGAGAGAACCAATTATGCTCTGCTGTCCAAAGTCACGAGGCAAGAGGCTCGTTAGTGCAGGCAAGAGTTGGGATAAGCCTAAGCCCGTACGACTACTAAGAGTAAGGGGAAGTGTTTGGAGGTTGAGCCGCTCTTTTATTCTTAATGCTCGGCTTGTAGCATCGGCTTGTAGATCGCACTTCGTTAGGACTACGAGTGTCGGTATTTCGCTTCCCTGTAAGCGTCGAAGCCATCGTTCTTCGTCGGCATAATTGTCCTCCGCTTGTGTGCTATCAATAACAAGGATAGCAATATCCGTACGCTCAAGAGTACGCTCTGTACGCTCTACACGACTTTGTCCTAATATGCCCACGTCATCATACCCTGCCGTATCAGTTATCAAGCAAGGGCCAAGCACCGACAACTCGATCGCCTTGGCAACGGGATCGGTAGTTGTCCCGGGAATATCCGATACAAGGGCGACATCCTGCCCGACGAAAGCATTGATCAGACTACTTTTACCGCTATTACGCTTACCATAGAGGCTAATGTGTAGTCGCTCACTCCTTGGTGCTGTACTCATTGTTGGTTGTTTGGCTATTTGTTGATCCTACCTCTCGAACCTAAAAACGGAAGTCACGTTTCCCCCGCTTTATCTCCTCGATATTGGCTAATGTCTTGGCACGTATTCGTTCGCTCGGGATATAGCACAACTCTTGCTCCATCAGTCTGCCAGCGTAACTGCGAGTCTCTTCCGAAGCATAGTCGTCGAGGTACTCTTGCAGTGTCATCAGTGCATTAGCAGCACAGATATTCGCAATTTGTCCACTCTTGGCGAGAGCCATAAATCTATCACCGGTACGCCCCTCACGATAGCAGGCTGTACAAAAACTCGGGATATAACCAAGGCTCATAAGCCAAGCGACAATCTCATCAAGTGTACGCGTGTCACTCAACTCAAACTGTGCCGATCCGTTATTCTCCTCACGCTCTGCCTCCGAATAGCCCCCTACGGTCGTACGCGAGCCTCCGCTTATTTGTGATACGCCCAACTCTAGGACACGTTCACGCGAAGCCTTGCTCTCTCTCGTCGAGACAATCATACCGGCATAAGGTAAGGCAATACGTAGTACAGCGACAATATGGGCAAAGGTATCATCGTCGATTGCATTGGTGAAGTCGTCGGCATTAACTCCGTCGGCAGGACAAATACGTGGTACGCTCACCGTATGCGGACCAACACCATACACTGCCTCTAGATGCTCGGCGTGCATCAACATACCGACGAAGTCGTACTTATAGGTATTTAGCCCAAAGAGCACACCCAAACCAACGTCATCGATCCCCCCTTGCATCGCTCTGTCCATCGCCTCGGTGTGATAGGCGTAATTACTCTTGGGACCCGTAGGGTGTAGTTGCTCGTAAGTGGGGCGATGGTAGGTCTCTTGGAATAGAATATATGTACCGATGCCAGCCTCGTGTAGTAGGCGGTAGTTGTCCACTGTAGTGGCAGCGATATTCACGTTCACACGGCGGATAGCACCATTCTTGTGCTTGATGCTATATATCGTTTTGATAGACTCGAGTATGTAGTCCATCGTGTTTAGTGTAGGGTGCTCGCCTAGTTCTAGTGCCAAACGCTTATGCCCCATATCTTGCAGTGCTACGACCTCTCTGATTATCGCCTCTTGGTCAAGTTTTTTACGTGGTATCGTCTTATTAGCCATTTGATAGGGGCAATAGACACAGCCATTGACACAATAATTAGAGAGGTAGAGCGGAGCAAACATCACGATGCGGTTGCCATAGATACGCTGTTTGATTTGTTTGGCGATAGCGTACATACGCTCACATAGATCGGGCGTGCGACACTCGAGCAGTACGGCTGCTTCACGATGAGAGAGTCCCTTCCCCTCTGCTGCTTTTGAGAGTATCTCCTCGACACGCTCACGCTCTGTAGCGATTGTCTGTGCTTCTTGTAGTGTGGCTTGTATCTCCTCGTGGCAGATAAACTCATCGGCTTTGGGAGATGATACATTATAATTCATCTGTTTGTCTTTTGTGTCCTTGTTGTTGCTCTTGTGCCTTAGTCTTGTACACCTACATAGTCGCCTCTTAAGTGCGAGAGGTGATAACCGATACCCTCTAGTTGTTCCTCTAGTAGGGCGAGTCCCTCGGCAGCCTCGGCACCAAGTGCTGCCTTATTATTGTAGAGTTGGTATTTACTACGTTGTTGCTTGGGTGACAAGTTGGGCATCACCACATTTGCCCCTGCAAGGATACCTTTTATCCGACCCTCTGGGTGCAATGTTGCTAATGCAGTTGTCGAGGGGATAAGTGCTTTGGGGTGCATCAGCCTAAAGATCGCAAGCAATTTGAGTGTTAGGTCGAGAGAGCCTGCCTGCTCATCTGCAAATGGGGTCTGCTTATGGGGTAGGAACGGACCAATACCTATCATCTCGGGACGCAAATCCTCGATAAAACGAACATCTTGAATAAGATGCTCGATCCTCTGCCCCGGGCTACCTACCATAATACCCGTCCCCGTTTGGAAGCCTATTGCCTTGAGTTGCCTTAGGCAGTCTTGTCGCTCTAATGCAGACATCGCCTCGGGGTGAAGTTGTCCGTAATGCTCGGGATCAAATGTCTCGTGTCGCAATAGATATCTATTCGCCCCTGCTTTATAGAAACGCTCATACGCTTCTCTTGGCCATTCGCCTAGGGAGAGCGTGATCGCACAGTCGGGGTAAGCACTTCTCATCTTGCCGACAAGGCTTACGATGCGACTTTCTGACCAATAAGGGTCCTCGCCACCTTGTAGTACGAAGGTGCGGAAGCCTAAGCGATAGCCCTCCGAACAACAAGCGAGGACATCTTCCTCCGATAGTCGGTATCGGGGTACCTCTTTATTACTACGGCGTATCCCACAGTAGTAGCAATCGTTACGGCAGATGTTGGTCAATTCGATAAGACCGCGTATATATACTGCCTTTCCGTAGGTCTGCTCTCTTACCTCACGAGCAGAGCGATACAAGTCCTCGAGGAGCCTTGTATCGTGGCTCTCGAGGAGTTGTGTCAGTTCGTCATCGGTAAGTGTCGCCTGCTCACGGAGCCGTTTAATACTCCATGTCGGCATAGGTCTCTGTACGCTTTGCCAGTTCGGCTGCTAGTCGTCGCTCGCCCTGTGCTGTATCTCCGTGTGCACAAGGCCCCGTAATGCAACCTCCGGGGCAAGCCATTACCTCTATAAATTGTGCAGGAGCCTTCTTGGTCTTAGCCGCCGAGCGTAGTAGAGTGATACTCTTGCGATCAATATCCGATACGTGCATAGCGGTGAATAGTGACGACTTTTCCTTGAGATAGGCTTGTACCGAACGCATAACCCCTCCGGCTTGAGCGAAGCCGTGTGCTTCGCGGACGGAGGTAAAGATCGGCGTGAAACTTTGCTCTGTTTGCTCTACCTCTATACCCATTCCCTCGAGGACGGCTGCTAGTTCCTCAAAAGTCATGACATAGTCCACTGCCTCATCACGTGTAGCCTCTTTGCGTTTTGCCAAGCAAGGGCCGATGAAGACTATTTCGCCATCGGGGTGCTGTTCTTTTGCTATACGAGCCGCGTAGTACATAGGCGAGCCGGTGTGCGATACAAATGGTTTGATGTCTGGGATATGTTTCTCGGTCAACTCGATATAGGCAGGACAGCACGAGGTAGTCATAAAGGGCTGACCGCCATCAAGTTTCTCGAGCAACTCGTGTGCCTCATTGCTGATCGTATCCATAGCCCCTTGTGCTACCTCGATAACATCGTAGAAGCCCATCTCCTTGAGTGCTCCGTACACTTTGTCGATACTCGTCTTGAATTGTCCCAGCACCGAGGGAGCAGGTATGGCGATCATCTTACGCCCTGCACGGATACCCTGCAACACATCAAATACTTGACTGATCTCAAAGATCGCCCCAAAGGGACAGGCGTTTACGCACTTACCGCAGTAGATACATCTATCCTCGTCGATACGCTCTATACCGTTCTCATCTTTTTTTATAGCCTTCACGGGGCAGGCTTCTTCACAAGGCACGGGGATATATACAATAGCGTGATAGGGGCAATTCTTCTGGCATAGTCCACAACTGATACATTTGTCGTGGTCTATCTCTGCTTGCCCATTCCGCTTAAAAAATACGGCATCTTTGGGACAATTGGTATAGCACCCTTGAGCCACACAGCCCTTACACAGATTGCTGACCTCGTAGTTTACTTGTACGCAAGAGGAGCAAGCCTCATCAATAACGCAGAGCAGGTTGTTTTTGCTGGGCTTCTCTCGCTCTAGGGCATTCTTGGCGTAGGCTGATAGTGGTGTAAGTTCGTCTTGCTCATCGCTCATATCGTAGCCAAGTAGTGGTAGGGACTTGTACTTCCAAACGACGCGTTCCTTGTGAATACAACAGCGTCCACGAGGTTTCGCTAGACGCGGACTGAAGCGTAGGGGAACGCGATCGATTTCATCGACCAAAGAGCCACTTTTCCATAGACGCACCAACTCACTCATCAAGCGGTGCCGTACAATCATAACATTATTACTGAATGCCATAATCCAGAGTTATTGGATATAAATGTAAAACGTTTAAGTGATATGAATATCAAGACCTAGACACCCAATCAAAGGCTCTCGTGCGATGCACTATAACCAGCAAAGGCTTGTCATAACAGAGCCGTATAGATGAGTAGGTCTTAATTGACTACAAAATTATTTAATAATCCCTTATCCTCCAAATAATCAGTCACAAATACTCTATATTTGAGGCTCCTATGAGTGCTAATGCAGAGATTGCGAATAACATTTCGATCGGGCTATGGCTTGTTGCCCGATCGCTTAGTACAGGTAGGGGGGCTACGAGCAAACAAATTGTTTAGCAAACGGATCTTTTTGTTCCTCCCATCGTAAATGATATAAACCTCATAAACAACCGATCCTCTAGCCTTAAGTATCTACGAGATCCCTCGCGATAAGCAGGTCCACAGCGGGGATAAACAAGCGAAACGATCGGGTTCAGGCTAACCGCTCTACGCACTGCCCCTATAAGCGAATAGGGCTATACCGCATACATCTCGCTTACGAACAAGTAAAAACGCCCCTCTTCACAAGTGAAAATCGTGGATCCAACCAGTAGATTGCAGACTTTTGTCTAGTACAAGACTCCTGCATATATGGCTAGGCTGGCTAGGGCTTATGATGGAATATCTCACCCTCGCCCTTGAAGGCGCCGCCTGTGCAGGCTAATCGCCCAGAGCGACTTATCGCTGGTCATAGCCCGAGATACTATAAGCGTATGCCCCAAGCCCTCGCAGCCCTCAGTTCTCCCTCTCGCTGTCACGCATAGCCGATTGGGGCTATATCCCTAGTTATTTGTACTTTTGTTTGATAGAGGCAGAGGCTCAAGGTGTTGTAGGAGCAAGCGAAACATTTCGACTAGAGGAGTGTCCTTACGAAGCCCCAAAAGCGAAGCGATGATACACACCAAGGGAAGCCCAGTAAACGTTCTAATACCAAATGACACCAATGAGTCGCTACAAGATAGCCATCTTCGGCACCGGATACAAGGCTCAGCACCGTGAGGATCTACAACTTATCTTCACCTGTTTGGAGCAATATGATGCCTGCCTATTCTATGAGGTGGGCTTCCATCGCATAGTGCTAGAGGAGTATAATATCAATCCGCCAGCAGGGCAACTCCTAGAGGTGGGCAAGGGACTAGATATAGACTTTGCTATTAGTTTGGGTGGCGATGGCACCTTCCTCAAGACCGCCCGACACCTTAGTGGGCAAGATATTCCGATCTTGGGTATCAATCTCGGCAGACTTGGCTTCTTGACCGATATTGATGTACACGAGGCAGCCCCACTCTTACATAAATTATTCACAGGCGAGTACACGATCGAGAAGCGTATGCAACTGCGTATCGAGGTCAATGGTAAGCATTATGGCGATGTCCTCAACGAGTTGGCGATACTCAAGCGAGAGACAGGCTCGATGATCAGTATCCATACATTGCTCGATGGGGCATATCTCGCCGATTACGATTGTGATGGTCTTATCGTAGCAACTCCTACCGGATCGACAGCCTACTCATTGAGCGTCTATGGTCCTATAATGATGCCAGACGCCGCTTGTACCCTTATAGCCCCCATTGCTCCCCATTCGTTGTCGATGCGTCCCTTGGTCGTGTCCTCTACTGCGGTACTAGCCATGAGCGTCACAGCCCGCAACAACTCCTTTATGCTCTCGCTCGATGGGCAAGCCAAGATATTCCCCTGCAACACGACTCTTACTGTGTACCGCAGTGACAATTGTATCTCGATGTTGCGTCTGCGTGAGCGTAGTTATGCCGAGACACTAAGGCAGAAACTACACTGGGGTACGCCCGTACGTTGATCTAGATACGCACACATAAACAAGCCATACAGACTATGAGAAAATACTTACGCCTCCTCCTAGGCTTATTGTTCCTCGCGATGGGTTTACAAGCCCAAGCACAGGATACAATACCTAGTGATAGCATAGACCGGCACGTCATTTTACCCGAACTAAAAGTACGTGCCAACCGCCGACATAAACCACTAAGCATCGAGGAGCGACAAGCCTACTGGCGACGAATACGTGATGTCAAGAAAACACTCCCTTATGCCAAGTACATAGCAAGTACCGTGATCGAGACCTACGAGTATATGCAGACGCTCCCAGAGAAAGAGCAGGCAAAACACCTCAAAAGAGTGGAGCGGGAACTTAGAGCCGAGATGGAGCCACAGATGCGTAAACTTACGCTCGGACAAGGTAAATTGCTCATCAAGTTGGTGAATAGGCAGTGCGGATCATCGAGTTACGAACTCGTAAAAAGCATTCTCGGGGGCTGGAAAGCCTTTTGGTGGAACGCGTTTGCTCGGTTCATGGGTGCCAATCTTAAGGATAGTTACAAGCCTCAAGAGGTTGAGGACGACGCCGTAACCGAACGCATCATCGAACTCGTAGAAGCCGGCTACCTATGAATACCCTCGGACGCTTACTACGACTCACCACTTGGGGCGAGTCGCACGGGGACGCCATCGGGGGCGTACTAGATGGGTTCCCCTCGGGCATCAGCCTAGACCTCTCCTTGGTGCAACAGGCTCTCGACAGACGAGCACCAGGACGAAGCCTGCATACCTCACCAAGGCGAGAGGCAGACCAAGTGGAGGTGCTCTCGGGACTATTCGAGGGTAAGACGACCGGTACACCGATAGCCTTTATCATTCGCAATAGCAACCAGCGTAGCCGAGATTATGAGGAACTGCGAGAGGTATTCCGTCCCGGACACGCAGATATAACCTATCAGGAGAAATATGGGCATCGCGATCATCGTGGTGGTGGACGAGCCTCCGCTCGCGAAACAGCACTGAGAGTTGTCGCTGGAGCCATGGCGATGCAGTGGCTTAGGGAGCAGTATGGTGTTGAGATCTATGCCTATGCCGATAGTATAGGCAGGGCGAAACCTCAGTATCTTACCGGACCTTATCCCTTCACTCGTGAGGAACTCATCGCTACACGCACAGACTTATTAGCCAATCCCGACCGAGAGCACAGCCAGCGAATGCTCCAAGAGATAGAGCAAGCACGAGTAGCCCATAATAGCGTTGGGGGTATCATCAGTTGTATCGCAATAGGTGTACCCAAAGCACTAGGCGAACCGATATACGACAAACTCGAGGCTCGACTAGCGAGTGCTATGCTCTCTATTAACGCTTCGAGGGGCTTCGAACTAGGAGATGGCTTCGCTATAAGCGAATTATACGGAGATGTCGCCAATGATCGTATGAGCCTTGATGCAACAGGAGTCGCCTATCACAGCAATCACTCGGGTGGCACTTTGGGGGGAATTAGCACGGGACAAGACCTTTGTATGCGTATTGCTTTCAAGCCAGCCCCCTCGATAGGTCTAGCACAAGATACCTGCTCTGCAAGTGAGAACAAACGCATCAGTATAGTCGGGCGACACGATCCTTGTGTTATCCCACGGGCGATACCCGTTGTAGAGGCGATGTGTGCTTTGGTGTTGATGGATATGTGTCTACTAAGGCAGGCGTACGCTGGGCATTAGAGATCCCCTGCCGAGTAGATCGGAGATTACGCTCTGCCCTTCGTATCGCTATGAGCCATAGGGCAATGTACGTGAGTGAGTATTAAAACGGAGGAGGGGTGGTATTATGCCACAGCCTATCGACTAGGGCAAAGTGAATGCTCATCTTACTTGACGCAAGCATTCTGCTGGTATAGTACAATCTAGTATCCAGCCAAAAGAAAAGGATAGACTTGCATTTGCAGGGGGGTGGACTCGAACCACCGATATAGGGCAGCCTCCGAAGAGGCTCGACCTATCGCTCCCATCTTGCGATCATTCTCTGCTACAAATTCGGTCTATCCTTGTACAAAATAAGATAATTCTCTATTATTCACCCTCAACGAACGGAATTAACCTATCCCCAGTAATATCTGTATGTGCCTAGAGATGCAGTCTAATGCCCACGAGGAACTCGCAACGCCTCATCGGGTATTGGGAGATCTGTATCTCTCGATCTAGATGACGATGTATGCTGAGTTGGCGTTTGTTGAGGAGATTTGTACCTTCGATGGTGGCTTCGCACGACTTCGAGAGTTGGTAGGAGAGTTTAAGACCTGTCAGCCAAACATTATATCGGCTCTGTGCTATCTGATAACTCGTGTTGTAGAGATTGCCATTAAGCCGAAGACGAGTGCTAAGCCCAAGCGAAGTACTGAAAGTATGCTTAAGGCGATCCAAGCCACTGCGATGATTGCCTAGGTCGTAGGTGCTGTGTTCGTATTCACAACTATAACTCGTAGTAAAGTGCTTGCTCGGTGTCCACTGCACAGATCCCCCGAGCGTATAGGTCTGCGTCGTTTGCTGTTGTACACTGCCCTCTATATCCACATAGTTTTGTCGATAGTTGTAGGTTGTTCTTAGCCGTGTTTGCATTCGTAGGGCTTTGATGTTCCAGTCTGCCGAGCCTCCCAAGTGATGTGAATAATTGTTGTGTGAGAAGGCATAATAATTCGTGCTTAGCAATCCACCGAGGTACTCCAATCTTGCTATCTCTCGCCGATGTTCATATTCCCCACGATGCCACAAGGTGTAGAAATGCCCTTGTCGAGGGTAGCGTATGCTGAGTAAAAGGGTACTTTCCCCGGTATAGTTTATTAGACTGCGACCGCTCCCTTGTCGCAAGTAATGACGACTAGATAGTATATATCCGCTGGCTTCTTGGAGTATATCCTCCCCACTAGTACGTATGCCGAGATCTAGACTTAGACTATAACGAGGGTTAAACTCGTAGGTCGCCCTTAGACTAGGCAAAACACTTAGACGCTGATAACCTCGCTCCCCGACACGCACTACCTTAGCCTCAAGAGGGAGCCTAATCGCCAATTCCAGCCGACTGATACCTCGGTATCTAAGACCTAGTCCGCCACTCAACTGTCCCTCGTACTGACGTAGGTCATTACGCCCCATATCGGGCTGTCGTATAGATCCACCTTGATTTTGTAGTGTTAGGTCTGTCGTGAGGTTATGAGCCAGCACCTCTGCTGAGGCGAAGTATTGTAGGCTTAGTTTATCATAGTCGAGGCTTCGGGTAAGATGAAGTGTGGTCCCGACCTGCTGATAGCGTGCATACTGTCTAGCCGAAGTCGACCCAACAGCCGTAGGTGCATTAAGCCTAGCCAAGATCAAAGCGTCAAGAGCAGTAAGCGAGAGTTCTTGTCGGCCTTTTGCAAAGCCCGCACTCCAATTAAACTCATAGCGACCTCGCCTAGTTGGTTTCATCAGCGTAAATGTATTACTAAGCGTAAGGCGAGGTCCAAAGAGAGCCATCGGCAATAAGTTTCCGTTCTGTTGAGTGTTTCCGCTGAGATGCTCTCGTTGTGCAACGAATTGCAATTTATTCTTGAGGTAACTTGTCGAGCGGTTGCTCTCGTAGTTTAGACTAATATCCCAATTCCCTTGTTCCTCTTGTCCTTGGGTAAACTCTCGGATCTCTGTGCTTGTCTTCCCTAGTGTATATATCTGTCTGATGAGGTGTTCCTCTCGCTCTTCTCTACTACGCTCACGCAGTATGTTTAGGTTGAGCGTAGCAAGACTATCAATTCGTACAAGGTTGCTAAGTGCTACGTACCAATCGTTGTTGAACCTCAATGCTGGGTTATTGAGGGGTGGTCGACTAAGGCTAGCCGATAGTATGCTACGAGGCGTATATGGGCTTGCTCCGTAATGACTCTCCAATTCGTCACGCAGTTTACGACCGGTGTTGTCGTATTTACCAACAAGGAGGTTCTGCTGTGTATGAGCAAAACGCATAAGGTTCAATTGACCAGTGTATCCTCCAATAGGGATTGTCGCCCCTAATCTAGTAGAGGCAAAGAAGGCTCCTATATGAGAGCGTTGTAAGCGTATATTGATCGCTGCCGTACTAGGCATCTCTATGCCTTGTAACATACGTACGGGCTGATGACGCTCTAGTACTTGTACCGAGGCTACCTTGTTTACATCAAGATTGTTGGTAATGACTCCGTAGCGTCCTTGCATTAGATCGAGCCCCTCGACATAGAACTTAGATATTGGTTTACCTTGGTACGTGATGCGTCCATTATCTGCAACCTCGATCCCCGGTAGACGACGCAAAACGTCGGCTAGGACACGGTCGTCTGCTGTTTTGAATTGGCTGTTTAGGTATGTCAGTGTATCGCCCCGTTGTAGTATAGAGGGTGCCTCGACAATAACTTCTTTGAGTTTGGTCTCTGTCGATGTAAGGAAGATGCTGTGTTGGCTAGACTCTCGGGTTGAAATCTTTTGGCTGTAAGGCACTGCCCCTAGAGAGCGTACACGCAACCAAGCCGAGTCACAACCCGAGATAGTAAGCGTAAAATATCCATCTTTATCACTCGTCGTCTGACGCATAGAGCCACCCTGCACGGGACTAAGACTTACAATGGCAGCAACAATGGCTTGCTTGTTTTCCTTATCTAAAATACGCCCACGTACTGATATTTGTGCAGGGGCCAACTGAAGCATCAGAGTGAGCAAGACAAAAGCAAAGAGAAGTCGACGATGTATCATATCCTTGGTTTTATTTCTCCTGTGCTAGGAGTGCGTCATACTCGCCCCTATCCATATAGATAAAGTATATGTTGCCGTCTGCCCCAAAGAGGTAATATCTTCTGTCGTTGCGGTCGCTTGTCCTTAAGTCTTGATAATCTCGTTCTTTGACTACTCTTGCCTTGTTGGGGCGATTGACAGCCTCTGCTGATAGTTGCATTTGCTTGAACCCTATAGCCCGATACTCTGTACCTTGGTTGTCGCTGAGGCGGAGAATAAGTCCGGGGAGTCCCGCGAACTTGTCAGGCCCGTTGTCAAAGGGTAAGTCTTCGCAGTACCATGCAGTCCAAGTACGTCCATCGACAACAGCAGTGGCTTTTTTACATGTATAGCCTAGTACCTCCTCTACCTCATTACTCTCTACCCATTCATATTGTATTCTTGGCATGGTGTAGGTAATAATGCCCTTTTTGTCTAAATCGTCTACTAGGCTAAGGCTATCACTCTCAATGCTCTTGTATATTTGCTCCGTCTCTCCCGTAACAAACCACGGACGTAGATGCTTTAATTGCAAGTCGATACCTGCTTGAGAGAGTGTTGTGCGTAGCATCTCTATCGCCATAACTGTAATGACGGACTTAGGTTTGGCGGCAATAATACCCGCTTTCTCTGCCTTAAGGGCGGCGAATAGTTCGTCACGACGCCAGAGTCCATACCGACTAGCAGTCGGGGTAAGTAACAATTCGGTAGTATCACACTGAGGGCTACGATATGTCCCCTCTGATGTGTAGGCGTGTTGATATAATATTTGATACGCTTGTTGCGAATTACTGTCTACTTGAGCATTGATTACCCACGTTGAGGGATAAAACAAAGGAGTAAGGCAACTATTACTCCGAGAGCGGTGCGGTTCATAAGATTATATTGATACAAGTGGTGAAACGTCGCAGATTTTACTCGATGTATCACGAAGTTAGTAATTTATTTCGGACATAAATATATGCTTAGCCGTATTCTAGATCCACGACAGCCTAGAGTATCTATCCTCTAGGTACGTATGCACTGCACCAATAAGAAGTAATAGGGATAACTCCTCGGAGTTATCCCTATTACTATTCTGACATTATCTCTGATGTAAAGCCTCAGAGTACTTAAGGTGGTCCCACTTGGGCTTGAACCAAGGACTCCCTGATTATGAGTCAGGTGCTCTAACCAACTGAGCTATAGGACCCGTAGCATAAAGAGTAATAGAACTACCCTCCTGCTAAGCGAATGCAAAGATAAGACTTTATTCCCGAATATGCAAGGGGAGAAGCCTAGTTTTTGCAACTTGTACAGACTTGATGCCTATACTTATGATGCCTTGCGACTTAGGAAGATGTGGCAGAGGAAGCCAACTATCACAAGAGGCAGACCTGCAATAAGCAGCGTGTTGTCTGTGCGGTTTGTTAGACCCTCAACTACAAGTAGTATCGCCCCGATAAGAAGAACGATAACGCCGAGATACTTTACCATATTACTATTGTTCGTTTATTATTATCTAATGTTATATCCCACAAAGTACGCAATTTTTTTCGACATACGAAAGTCTTAACGTACTTTGTGGGCTAAATTTCTTTAGATAATAGAGTGTTTCTTGGTGAACTCTACAATCTCATCAATGTAACCAAAGGCTAGACCCGTCACCGTATCGGCACAGCCATAATACACGGCTATGCGACCTGTCTCTGCGTCGTGAAGAGCCGCACATGGGAATGTTACATTAGGTACATCACCCGTCAATTCGTAGATCTCGCGTGGAGAGATGAGATAGGGGCCCGAGCGATATTTCACCTTCCAAGGTTGCTCTAGGTCTAGAATAGCCGAGCCAAAGGCATACACGAAGCCATTGCAACTATTGAGCACTCCGTGATAGATGAGTAGCCACCCCTCGCTTGTCTCAATAGGAATAGGACCAGCACCGATCTTGGTACACTGCCAAGCACTATCCTCAAAAGGTGCGGGACTCATCACATGACGGTGGCGACCCCAATACTCAAGTTCTGGCGACTCGCTATAAAAGATATCTCCAAATGGAGTGTGTCCATTATCGCTGGGGCGACTAAGCATAGCGAAGTTGCCATTGATCTTGCGAGGGAAGAGTACACCATTTCTATTGAATGGCAAGAACGCATTCTCAAGTTGATGGAAAGTCTTGAAGTCGTAGGTATAGGCAACACCGATAGTAGGTCCGTGATAGCCATTACACCAAGTCACATAGTAGCGATCCTCAATGAAGACTACACGTGGGTCATACCCATATACCCACTCACCGATTTCTTTGTCATCGCACTCAAACTTGAGTGGCTCTGGGTTGATATTCCAGTTGATGGCATCATCACTGAAGCCTACGTGTAGACGCATACGGCGATTTGTGTCGTCACAACGGAATACCCCTGCATAGCCCTCGCCAAAACGTACTACAGCACTATTGAAGATGCTATTTGATGTAGGGAGGAGATCTCTAGGAATGATAGGGTTCTTAGAGAAACGCCACATCACTTCCTTACTACCTGCAGGACGATCTTCCCAAGGCATATCGGGCATAGCCTGCCCAACGATTTTAAGTTTGCTCATAGTTCTAAAACATCATTGTTTATTATTGCTATACAAAGATACAACAATTAGCCCCAATAGAGGCTCTACCTGCGATCCGAGGCTAATAGTCCCTCAACGCTTACTCTCCTCTTCCTCGAGTTGGACTCATCGCCCCAATTTATATCTCAATAGAGCCTTGGGTATAGAGTCGGAGCAAGTCTTACAGATCTACTTCTTGAGTACTAAAATTTGTCCGCTATATTCGCCTGTACCCGTAATGGTATTAGCCCCCTCTTGGACTGTGTAGGTATAAGTATTACCGATTTGAGGGGTTGGCAAGGTTTTATCACTCGACTCAAACTTAGCAACTTTAGTGACTGTCATCGTTAGCGTCGGCTTCACATAAGTGTAGGTAAATACCAATTCGCTATATTCGTTATAAGCCTCGGAAGTATTTGTTGCCTTATTGCCGTTATGGCTAAGGACTACGCCCTGAGTATTACTATCAAAACGGAAGGCTATGTGATGCCAATTATTAGGATTTTCTGTCTGACTGACGCCCCACACAAATTCTTTTCCCTTGAGATAATTACTGGCCTCTTGAGTAATAGGTTCGCTCGTTTTGTCGCTAGAGCAAGAAGCGAAGCCAATAAGCCCAGCAAGGGCAAGGCTAAAAAGGATAGTTACCTTTTTCATGAAATACTTTATGTCTTTTGTTAAAATATGAATATGTCGCAAAGATAGTTTAAGACTTAACATATCCATTGTCAGTCTTATCAATCGTCCTCATAATCTACATTTATTTACACATCTATCCCCTATTTATACAACCCTCAAATAAACACTATTCTAAGGGGGCGAATAGTATCCAAGCCTTAAAATACCTCACGGGCGAAAGCCCTTCAATCAGATACGTTGCAGTGTAAATGATCCCCTTAAGGTCGACCTTCAGACAGAACTTTTTAGCCCTAAGGGGCGAATACTAAATTCTTGATCATCTCATAAACTCGGAGTTGCTACCCCTCCTATTGTCTGTAAGAAGTTCCCCGAAGTAGATCCCTCGGAGAGCCTTTACTGATCGGTGTTATAACAAGATACTTAGTCGTCACTCGAAGAGATACTTAGTTGTCACTTGACAAGATACTTAGTCTTCATTCAACGTCTAAGTATCTCTTCACTCGGCAAAATACTGAGGGGTGATGGACGTGATAATTGAGGGGGGATTGATGAGAGGGTTGGGGCGAGGGATAATCTTAGGGGGAGTGTTGAAGGATCCGTTAGGTGGGGCTGGGGGATCCGTTGGGTGGGTGCCGGAGCGAGTCGTATTATGCGATGGACGTGAGAGTACGAAAGGGCTATTCGCAGGGATAAGTTCGCTGTGGAGAGGTTTCGCTGTTGTGTTAGAGGCAATACAATATAAGGAAGAGCAACAACGCAAAAGCAAGGGGTATCACAACATCAAAATACACAAAAGTACACGACTTAATAGGGAAGTAAAGCAAGGCATTATCGTGTCGCTTGCGAGGATTAGGGTAGGGGCTGTCCTTACCCCTCGTCGTGTAACTGATGAGGTCTAAACCTAAGTTCCGTCTAAGCATATACTTGGCAGCCCTTCGGCTTGCATCTACCTCAAACCAACGCTTGCAGTGTGCCACTCCGCCCGTTACTAAGCCCGAAGCACTAAGGAGGCTAGGCAGAGCAATACAAGGGACGAAGGCTAAGCCCCACGTGAGTGATTGTAGGTAATGCCCATATTCGTGTACATAGAGGTGATCGTACCAATTGGCTCCGAAGCCATCGCCTCCAAATATATATCCCCCGATAGAATAAGCCCCACGAGGACTAACGCCCGACAAGGCTAGGCAAGAGCCTCGCCTAGAGGTTGCTTGTACAAGCCCGAGGAGGTTGTAAGTATGTGCTATTAGGTAGCCGATCGAGGTGTTGATTAGTCCCCAAGAGAAGCGTAAGCAGAGTTCCCACCACGAGCCAAAGAGTAGAGCCCTGTCAATCGCTAAGGCTCTACGACTACGCCCAAAGTCGGGTTGCCTCCCGTAGCCACTAAGGCTTAGGAGATACAGCAGACTATCGAGGAGAATGGCGATAAGGCTCATCGCAATACTTGTCTTGAGGATTGGTGTATAAGGTACCTAGTATAGGAGGCTACAAAAGTAAAGAGTCCATCAGTTGTTATGACTAATGGACTCTCTTGTGTCGGGATACCAGGATTCGAACCTGGGACCCCCTGCTCCCAAAGCAGAGAGAGTTATGCTGTATGTTATTGTTTATTCACTTGTTGATGGTTTATGAAATTTCTTTTGCTGGGAATTTGCAGGGATTTCCCTAGAGATATTCTATTTCCCTCTACTTTAGACGGCTAGTCACACACACCACAAGTGCCACCCTCCTTAGCACAATGCTTGCAGTATTTGCAGTTCTTACAAGCCGTACATTTTGATGAGCCTGTACACTTCTTTCTTGCATCTGCTTGTGTCGAATAGACAACTCCGCCTCCAACAAGTAGTGTGAGGCAGGCAAGGACTGCATAGAGCCAGTTACGTTTAGTTTGTTTCATTGGGTTGTTTTGAATATGGATCAACATGTTTGGAGTATGAGATAAAACCTAGGATATGCCCGACAATCAAAGCAGGGAAAAGATACCAAGTGTTTTTTTCTATATAGAGTTCTACATCTACAGCCGTTACATAGTCTTCAAATAGCGACAGCCACCAAGGGACAAAAGCCCAGTTCAGTAATTTTACAGTTCCAAAATATCCCACACAAAAAGCGACAAGAGGGATAAATGAAAATACATTTTCTTTCAACTTACTCATATTAGGACTTGTATTTTAGTCTCAACAAGGGCTCCGCGGATTATGTGACAACAGAATATGTATATAAGGCTCCGTCTAAATTACATCGAACAGACTCTGATACATCACAACGATTGCTACGATAGTGACGATTTTCGCAAGAATAAGAGCAAATGCTCTTGCTGTTTGAGGAATAAGTTCAAAGAGAATGCCTATTGCGATTGACGTACAGAAGCTGATAGCAAAGCAAATGATAGGATCCCACCACGACTCCATGAACCAAAATCCTAGTATAAGGAAGATTGTATTAAGAAGAGTTGCTATACCTCCTATAAAGATAAGTAGAGTTTGTGCTAGACTCGAAGATCCATTGAAACTCTGTGATGCACGTTGAATGACGTAGCAAAAGGAATTCGCTACGAGAAAAGCGTAAAAATAGGGTTCTGAAAATAATGACATATTATAATGATGATTTAGATATGAATAGTTCTTGTGATTTCTAATTCGTTGACGTTCGTTATATAGAGGATTGAATGAAGATGCTCTCAAGGTTCTACATTATCTCAAAGAAGTCCACGCCACCGATAACCTTATAGAGCTTTGAACTCGGTTACTTTAGGCTCATGCACATTAGTACTCGGTAGATGCCGTAGACATCTTTGAGGCTGACATTGAAGGGCGGGTATTCGGGGTTGATGGATAGGCACGAGAATACATCCTTATCGTCTGTGGGCATTAGCTTTTTGATTACAGTGCCGTTGCAAGTGTCGAGTACGTAGACACGTCCCCATTCGATGAATGCACGTTCGTTTATCCGCTTAATGAGCACCTGAGAGCCGTTGGGGTATTCGGGTGCCATGCTGTCGCCTGTGATGCGAATAGCAAAGTCCACATTAGAGATAGGCACACGCACACGCTCGCAATCCGCCAGCGTTACTGCCTGCGTGAACTCATTGAAAGACCCGCCCTGTGCCGACAAGGGCAGTAGATAGGTGTAGTAGCGTTCGTCTACTATATCGTCAATCATCGACTCACTAGGCGATGAGGTGTCGCCCTCTGAGGACTTGAACATCGAACCTTCACCAGTGATTAGCCAAGTGCGATTTATATCTGGGAAAGCGTCTACTATTTTGTCTACATTGTAAGTATTACGTTCTTTCCATTTGGATACAACGTGCTTGCTTACATCCAAAATTCGCCCGAATTCAGCTTCAGATGAAATTTTTTTTTCTCGCATTAACTCCTTGATATTCAAAGAGACATCTGCTGTAATGTTAGTCGCCATACAAAAAAGTCCACGTTAGAATTTGCAGTGTAGACTTTTTTGTCTACCTTTGCATTGTAGTTCAGTTGAACACCAGAATTGGTCGGTCATCTGATAGGGCAAAGTTAAGAATAAATAACAAGATATAGAGTAATATATGAACATCTCAACAGCAAAAAGGCTAGAACGCCAAGAGAAGTTGAAAGTCCTACTTCGACAAAACAGCGATTGGACAGTAGAGGAGGGGCTAAGAGAACTGATGCGTAGAACAAAAGTAAGTTATCCGACAGCCAAAAGGGCGTGGTACGAAATCAGAGACGAGTTTCCTGAGCGAGACGGCAGGAAAGCAAAATAAGCAAGCAAGGTGTAATATGGTAAGTGTAGAACAGATTAAGCCAATGTCACAGTACACGATACGAGAAGTGTGCGAAGCATTAGGCATTAGCAGGAAAACCCTAGATAGGCGTGTCGAGGATAATATCATTCCCAAGTACTGGCACAAGATGACAGGTAAGCCCTTCTTCAAGGGCAAAGACATAATCAAGTACGCCCAAGATTTAATGGGGTAAGATTATAAGTAGCCATAAGTGATAATTAGATTGAGCCTAGTGCTTTTAGCAGCAGCCTAGGCGGGCAATTCGGGAGAGAGCGTCGAACGATAGCCCAACCACAAGCGAGAGTAGCCTCTCCTTGTGGTGCAGTAGACAGAGTTCTTTGACATATTGTGAAAGGCTAGATAAAGAGATATAAAGGACGCACCTATATATAATAAGGTGTGTCGAGTGATTAACCTAGCCTAAGGGAGGGTGGATTTAAGGTTGAATTGAAGTGTCCACTTGGTGCTTAATACGATATAGTGAGAGCGTTTGCGATGAGCAGGCGTGGGGCTTTGCCCCTATTTGGACGGCACTACAACTCCCGAGGGCTTATCACCTGCAAGCCTAGACTAATTGTGCTAGGCGTTAAGCCGTACAGCTGAGCGTGCTATTGGAGATACACGACAACCCGATAGTAATATGGGCTGGTACGGCACTTCGGGGAGCGATACCCCTTGCAGGTGCTACTGATTTCATATTCTTTTGATGTGTTTTAATGATGATTGTTAATGTTACCCCTGCCGGTTCGGGAGAATAGGCAGGGATTAGCCTAGATTGGATAGCAGTGTTTGGTGTGTGTTTAACTGCTGGGCGGTTCGACTCCGCCTCTAGGCACTGTAGTATTCTTTAAGTTAATTGAGTCTTCGCCTTTGCTCGGGAGAGTAGAGGCGTTTCGGTAGCCTCGGAGCGTCAGCACAGGGAGAGGGTAGCATTTGCTATCCATTACCGCTAAAGGCTGATGGAGGGGATCGTTTCCCCTCGCTACCGCATAACTACTAATCCCATAAGCTTATGGACAAAGAATTAAATAGCGTTTGCCCCATATATGGCGAACGCTACTCGCAGATAGTCGACGCCCTAATAAAAGGCATCAATAAATACGTCGACTACGAGTGCTTCATCTATGACGATGAAGTAGACTACTACGAGAGTAGACTATATGGTAGAGACTTCGAGGTCTCTATCGGTGATAAAGTACTCGATGTATCCATAGAGGACGATGGTCCCTATGACTACACCATTCTCCTCTTTTTTGATGGGGAGAAGTACGAACTCCCCAAGACGGAAATGCTTAGAGCATACTCTGCACTAAGTAAAATAATAGATACGGCTATCGAGGAGGAGCGATACGCCATCTCTTACCATCAAGACTACTACGATGTTTAACTCATAATACAACTATGAACAAGCAAGAAAGACAGCGACTCAATGATAGTCGCTATTACGACAGAGCCTACAAGGTTGCGACCATCTCGTCAATTCTGACAGGTGCGTTGGCAGTACTAGCCCTATGCGGGCTAGAGAAGCAGGACACAGGATCACCAAACTTAGCGGTGATCCTAATGATATTAAGCATAGCCCTACATTTCTATGGGGCTTATGCCAATGATAGAAGAATGGAATTTTAATAACTAACCAACCTATAAAATGGAAGCAAGAGAATTATTTGCAGAAATAGAGGCATTCGTCAAAAGAACAAGAGACGAAGCAATAACCAAGCCGGGGATAAACGGTGAAGGGCATACATACCTTCTAGGTGCAGAATCGAAATATAGAGACCCGGTAGCAAGGTGTTGCGTGTACTTCTCCCGTAACTATTACTCTGTGCAGATAGATCGAGGGTTTCGGTTCGAAGCCCAGATTAGCAATGGGGTTGTGTCAGTAAACAATACAAATGCACTTGCCTTTATGGAGCACAAAGAAGAGATCTTGGCTCTATGGGGGAAAGCAATAGGGCGAACTTCTCTATCTCTCTATGAGCAAGAGTTAGAGCAACTCATAGTGCGGAGAGATTCCAAACACAAAGAGTTACGGGCTATCGATAGAGAGATCAGAGAACACAAGAAAAAGGTACAACAAGCAACTAATGGAGGTAATTAAAGAATGGAACCGATTAGAACGATTAGAACTCGCATCGCCCGATGGCTATGCCCCGATGTATTCGTGCATCGTGACATTAAAACAAAAGAGAACGAAGACCTCACCATAAAACTCTATCAGAGTCGAGAGACAACAAAGACGCTATCCGAAGAGGTCGAGAGGCTGAAAGGTAGAAATGCCCTACTATCTACCGAAAACGAAGCCCTACTAAAACGCATAAACAATCTACGCCCTGTAAAGCGTAGAAAGCAACGATAACTCTCGTCAAGCAAACAAATACAAAACAACCTTATAATTATGAGTACCCAAACAGCACAGGTGCCTGTCGCAGCACAGCAGGCACAAGCCACAGGATTAGTGGCATTCAATAGAGCAATCACTTCTGATAGAATGCAGACCTACCTGCAACAAGTTCTATCAGAGCGTAAGGCTTCATTCGTTAATAACATCGTCTCGCTCGTAGCCAACAACGCAATGCTCCAGCAGTGCGAGCCGATGACAGTAATATATGCTGGTATGAAAGCCACCGCACTAGGGCTACCTCTAGACCCCAACCTCGGGCAAGCCTACGTTATCCCCTACCGCAACGGACGAGGAGGTAACGTGCAGGCTCAGTTTCAAATAGGCTACAAAGGATTTATACAACTCGCTATCCGCTCGGGTCAGTTCAAGACCCTCAACGTTACCGAGATCAAGGAGGGGGAGATCGAAGACCTAGACCTCCTCACGGGAGCAATGAGGTTTAAGGCTAAAGGTAACCGCCACGAATTACCGATTGCTGGATACGCTGCCTACTTTGAACTAACAAACGGCTTTGCCAAGAGCCTCTATATGACAGAGGCGGAGGTCATCGCCCACGCTCAAAGACACAGCAAGTCCTTCGGTAGTGGACCTTGGCAGACGGACTTCGACACAATGGCGAAGAAGACCGTACTCAAACTACTACTCAACCGCTTCGCTCCTCTGAGTGTCGAGATGGTGCAAGCCGTGCAGGCGGACCAAGCAGTGTTTAGAAAGGACGAAAATGCTCCCGAGTATGTCGATAGCCCCTTTGCGAATATGGCAGAGGAGGCACGCTTCGAGGAGATGCCGGCAGAGGACGGGGTAGACCTCGACACGGCTAAGGCTATGCTGCTCGCGACCTCTACGGCAGAGGAACTAGAGCAGGTATGGAATACCCTTAGTCAAACACAAAGACAAAACAGAGACCTGATGGCGGTGGTCAAAGAACACCGCTTAAGTCTAACTCAACAATCCCCCAATAACGATGGACTACAATTCGCTAATTAAGTCACCCGTGAACTTCACCGAGGCGACACATACCTATACTCTCGGGGAGAGGACGCTCACGGGCGTAACCTCTATCCTCAAGGCTGTCATCTTCCATAGCAAGTACGAGGGCGTTCCTCAATACGTCCTCGACAGAGCCTCAGCCCGAGGTACCGAAGTTCACGCTCGCTGTGCGGAACTCGATCTATTCGAGTCTACCGAGGCGAGCGAATACGACCGCCCCGAGGTTAAGAATTACCTCAAACTAAAAGCCCAGCACGGCATCGAGATAATCGCGAACGAATACCTCGTTAGTGATGAGATGACAGTCGCTACGATGATCGACTGCATCGACACGGAGGGCAATTTATATGACATCAAGACTTCGGCAGAGTTTGACCACGAATATGTATCGTGGCAACTATCTATATGTGCCTACCTCTTCGAGCGTCAGAACCCGCACCTTAAAGCGGGACGCCTCTACGGCATTTGGCTAAGAGGCGAAAACATAGCACAACTGATAGAGGTGGAGCGAAAGAGCAACGAGGCAATCGAGGCACTCATCGCAGACTTCCAGCACGGCATCGTACGTACGGAGGTCGAGGAGGTCGAGGATAAGGAAACGGGCGATATTAAGATACTCCTATCTCTCGAGAGAGAGTTGGAGTACTTCAAGGCTATTACCGATAAGATAGAACGCGACAAGCAAGCCTACCTAGATAAGGTAAAGGCAGAGATGGAGCGTCAAGGGCTTAAGAAGATCGAGACCGATAAGATAAAGGTCTCACTTGTTGCTGAGAGCGTTAGTCGAACTTTTGACTCAACACGCTTCAAAAAGGAACACCCCGAATTGGCGGAGCAATTCCAAAAGGAAACCACCCGTAAGGCTTACGTTAAGTTGTCGCTAAAGACAGCCTAGCAGGTTAAGGGAGTGTAGCGTAGGGCTAGCACCATATTAAGGTGTTGCGGGTTCGAGTCCCGCCCTCCCAACGAAATAATAATACACCTTACAACAATGGAACTATGTAAGACAAGGCACAAGAGGCTTGTTAGCCTCCTCGAACGTGCCTACCTCGAACTTGAGCGTCCCTGCCTGAGCGATACGAGACGTAGAGAACTCGCAAGGCAGATTAGACTAGAACTCAGATACTATGATCTACGACTTAAGAATAGCCGAGGATCAAGAGGCGTTTAAGCAGCACGCCAACGACCTATACGCTCGTATGGCTAAGGTCGAATTGCGAGAGTCTAGACAGAAGCGTTCGCTCTCGCAAAACGCCATCTTCCATCTGTGGGTGGCGGTGATAGCCGAGCATTTTGGCGAATTAGACCTCGCCCTAATGAAAGACGAACTAAAGCGTCTTCATCTCGGCGAACGCGTCTATTACTCCGCTATCACGGGCGAGGAGCGAACGACAATAAATCGAACGCGTGACCTCAGCCAAGACGAGATGACGGATTTCCTAACACGCCTTAAGACTTGGGCGGAGAGCGAATACGGCATTCTGCTCCCTTCGCCCGAAGACAGAGAGGCATTCACACAAATGCAACAACGATATAACAACCGATAGATATATGTGTAAATGGTTTAAGCACGATGTGCTAGCACACAAGGATAAGAAGATGCGAGCCATACGAGCCAAGTATGGTTTGGCAGGCTATGGCTTGTACTTCTTTATCCTAGAGATAATGGGCTATGATGGTGGCTACCTCGAGTATGATATTCAGTCGTTGTCGCTGGAGTTGGGTCTTAGGAATAAGCGAGAGCGAGAGATGCTTCAATCCATTATAGTAGAGTCGGGATTGTTCTCATTTACCGATGATGGGGCGCAGTTCTACTCATTTATCGACACTGATATATGTGTTGAAGATGAAAGTAGTGCCGTTATCGAAGAGCCTACAACACCTAAGCGTAGGTATAATCTTAGTGATGAGGGTAGAGAGAGATTAAGAATTGCAGCAGAAAATGCTAGAAAGGGTAAGGAAATCCTAGAAGCAATTCCTAACAATCCTAACGGCAATCCTAAGGAAATCCTAGAAACAATTCCTAACAATCCTAACGGCAATCCTAAGGAAATCCTAGAAATTGGG
>JBHAFI010000102.1:0-6107 GCA_041856045.1 Porphyromonas sp.
ACCTCGGATTATAACCACTCAACGTCCGGGCAAAGCCTCAAGGCGATGCTACGTAGTTCGGGATTTAATTTGGCCCCGATCCTAGGCTTAGACTTCGGTCGATTGGTCGGTGAGGTGGAGTCCGACCTCAACTGGGCTAAGGGTGCAGACTACCCTAGTGGAGCAACGAACCTACAGTTGACACAACTTGAATATCAAGGTCAGCGATACACGGGTGTGAACGCTAGTCTTGCCAGTACGAATGCCCGAGATTACAGTCTACGACTACTTAGTAGTGATACGCGCTTCCCCTTGTCTGTCGATGGCTCTTTCGCTGTCTTAGGGAAGGATCTTAGGAATGTTAAGGTCGCACTTCAAGCGAGCAACCTACCAATACGCAACTTTGTAAAAGACCTCGACAACCTTAGTATCGAGGGCGAGATAGAGGCTTCGAGCCTTGACTTGGATAAGATGCAAGGCTCGGCATTCTTTAGTAACCTGCGACTTAACGTTAAGGATAAGCCCCTCGATCTATCCGGGATCAGTCTAGACATCAGTAACCTTAATCGTGAGAAACTCCTACGCTTGATTACGCCTTGGGCAAACATTCGTTTGTTGGGCGACTTTGAGATAAAGCATCTTGTCGATGATGCTTTGTCTGTTGCCGGATCTCAAATCCCGATTTTTTCCTCGCTCATACCGAGGCGTCGAGGGGCGAATACGGTGGCAACGCTAGAGGCAGAACTCGACAGCGTACCACAACCAATACAAGACCTCCTTAAGTTTCCACTCTCTCTTAATCGCAAAGCACTACTTAAGGCCGATGTCAATACCTTGACGGATAGTCTTCGCTTCTCACTCTTGAGTCCCGAAGCGTGGTTAGGTGGGCATCGTATCGAGGGCTTAGTTTTGCAGTTTGACGACCATAGGCTACGAGCCAGTGGTAACGCCTTTATGTATGGGGGGACACAACTGATTGGAGCCGATGTATCGCTCCTTACTCGGGGTAACAACCTCAAACTCTCTGCCGATCTAGGACAAGATAGCCTTGGTGTAAAGCATGGGGTAATGAATGTAGGGGCAACACTCTCGAGTATCGGTGATAAACCACTTAAAAGCCTACGTGACCTTAAGGCTCAGATTAATATAGACCGCTCTAGGCTAAGGATACACACGAGTTTTTGGGATATTGCACCCGCAAGTATTGCCTATGCCGGTGGCTTACTCCAAGTCAATGGACTAGGCTTAAGCACCGACGGTAGACGCCTATCTATCGACGGGGGGATCGGTAACTGGGCAAACCACAGAGGGCTAAGCATACAACTCGAGAATATCAACCTACGCTATATACTAGAGGCTGCTGGGGTGTATTTTGATCTCCTAGATACCGATCTGACGGGTACTATCAATGCAAGTCTACAAGGGAAGCATATCGTAGCACAGGCTGCGGTACGTAGTCCTCATTTTTTCGTCAATAAGCAAGATGTAGGAGCGATAGATTTGGGGCTTAACTTCACAAGCGAAGATCTTTTCATTCATCTTAAGGGTGATGTACAGCAAAAGCACGGGGGGAAGAGCCTTGTTGATGGCTGGATTAAGCCTGCCAACGGAGCCGGCCTAGACATTCGATTTGATGCAGAGGACTTGGATCTCGGCTTTATAGGGAGTTTTATGGATACATTCTTATCCAAACTTGAGGGCTATGGTACGGGTCAAGCCCGTCTACACGGTCTTTTTGAGCAAGGTGTAACTATCTCGGGAGAGAGTGACATTAAGCGAGGTAAGGTCGGTGTAAGTGTCTTGGGGACAGAATACAAGTTTGAGCATAAGGTGACCTTCGACGACACTCGTATCAATCTCGAGGGTATACGTCTGTATGACGATGAGGGGCATTCGGGTGTGCTTCATGGTTATGTAGGGCATCAATACTTTGGTAATTTTGATATTCAATTGAGGGCTGAGGACCTTAGAGGGATAAAGGTCTTGCAGACCTCTTCGCCCAAGATAATGCCAGCCTACGGTAAGGCTTATGCTAGCGGACGTGCAACTATGACGGGTAGCGACACGAAGTTACTGCTCGATGTAGACCTAACTAGTGAAGAGGGCAGCGATGTAATGCTAGACTTCAACACCATAACTGCCGGACGAGATGAGAGCCTAATGCGTTTTGTTCGACTTAGACCCGATAGTGTGACCAACAAGCCCGATACTCTCGTGCTCAAGCCTAACTTACCCGCAGGCATAATAGACCTTAAACTGAAACTCAAGATCACCCCAACAGCCCGTCTTGCGATGCGTTTGGGAGAAGATAATAACAGCATATTGCGTGGACGTGCTGAGGGTGTATTACAGATCTCGGCTCCAAGTAGTGCTTCTCCCGAGGTCTATGGGACCTTGGCTGTACGCGAAGGTGAGTATCTGCTCAACCTCCAGCAGTTGGCGATGAAACGCTTTACTGTGCGTGAGGGAGGAAGCCTTGCTTTCCGTGGAGATCCGATGAAGGCGACACTCAATAATCTGAATGCTGTATATGCTCTTACGGCAAACATTGCAGACCTCGACGAGTCTATATCTCAACTAACGGCTCGCACTAATATCCCCGTAAACTGTCTACTGCGACTTAGTGGGGAGGTCACACAGCCGACGGTACGCTTTGGGCTTGAGTTGCCATCTGCCGATGCAGAGATAGAGCGTCGTGTGAGGGCTTTGCTCAATACCGAGGACGCTATTACGCGTCAGATGCTCTATCTGATAGCACTCGGTAAGTTCTACACTAGTGATAGCGAGACACGCACAACTAGTACGACAAACAACTGGACTGCTGTCGCCAGTAGTGCGATAAGTGAGCAGTTATCCTCTATCTTGGGTGGCTTGAGTGAAAACATAAAGTTGGGTACGAGCATCAAAACCAAGACAACCGATTTTGAGGATACTGATATTGAGTTGAACTTCAGTGGTACGTGGCTAGACAATCGCCTTACGATCAATGGCAACATCGGTTATCACGACAATCCGTACCTTAATAATCAGTATCTCGGAGAGTTTGAGTTTGAATATCGACTTAATAAGTCGGGTTCGCTCCGTCTTAAGGGCTATAATCGTTACAATAATATGTATCAGTATCTTCGCCAAAGTCTTTTGACGCAGGGCTTAGGCTTCTTATATCGTCAGCGTTTTGATAGCCTGAAGGACCTATTCCGTCCTACTCGTTCAGTAAAGCCAGACACACTAGACACTATCTCCAAGGCTGATACACTTGTGCCACAGCAGTAGGAAGAAATTTGATGACAATATAATAACCCCTCTATAAGGCAACTGCCTTATAGAGGGGTTATTATGTAGAATTATTGCATAAGAATAGGATCTGTTTATGAGAGTATGGCTGATAATTACTGACAATAAGGGGTATCAGTGTTTGGAGTGCTTAGTCAAAATCATCTGCACACCAATCTTCGTAGTCACAATTGTCGAAATAAT
This sequence comes from Porphyromonas sp., assembly GCA_041856045.1. Classification (GTDB taxonomy): domain Bacteria; phylum Bacteroidota; class Bacteroidia; order Bacteroidales; family Porphyromonadaceae; genus Porphyromonas. The sequence continues at coordinate 3,457 of JBHAFI010000102.1, forward strand.
CATCATCATAGTTGCCCGATGAAATTGTATCATCATCGTCCCAATCCCAATTGTCTGGTCGGCTATCGAGACCTCTAGATTGCCAATAGGCATCGTTGTTAGGATTTAGTTGATTAGAGTGGTTGTCTAATTCATCTTGTGAATAGTATCCCATGATCAGTTGTTTTTTTTTGTGTTAATATGGAATTAAATTGCAATATCCTCTGTAACTATTTTAATCCTCCTTATCCAACTATGTGTTTCGTATGTTTAGATTTCTCTTGTAAAGTTAGATAAAATTCTTAATGTCAAATCTCTGAAATTATATCCAGAAGAAGAAAAATATCTATATCCCATACAATAGCATAGTAAAATTGTGGAGTACAATATAGGTAGGTGAGTAGACTTACCTAGACTACATAAAGGAGCGAAACTGAAAGGCTCAATACTCGTTTGCCTTGTTGGTGATAAAGTCCTTGAGGACTAATGTCTTTGGTTTGTCCTGCGTTGTGTGTGTGGTGTTCCCCAATAACTATTGACTTGATCTTGAAGTTTTTCTAAATTCATAAATCTTTTGTACTTTTATAGAAGTGTTTGAGGTACTTGTGTACTTTGGATAGGCTGTGTATAGCAAGTCGAATAATTACATTTTTTACACTTCGCAATATAGAGGAAGTTCGGAGCATTTATTCTCTAAGGTGAAAATCAAGCCTTGGCGGATAAAAATCACGACTTGACACTTATCCGCCAAGACGTGACGCATAAGCGTCAAGGCGTGATTTTGAGATTGATAAACTAGAATAATAAACTGTAATCATTGAGATATGGGCATTCGTAAAGGTTTACTTGCCTTATCCGCACTTATATCCGTGAGTGCTGGTGTTTGGGCACAGAGTAGTAGTAACGTTAAGAGCCTTATGGAGCAGATCCAAGATGCCGAACGCCGTAGTCTACCTCGTACGCAGGACTCGCTGGTAAGTGTCTTGAGCAAAACTGCTCTAGGGCGTAAAGATTTGGAGAGTTATCTGTGGGCAGAGCAACATAGAGTTGGGGGGCTCTCTATCGAGAATGCTATGCGTCTACGACAAGAACCATGGCTTACAGAGGTTGATAAGTTAATGGTGGATCTATCAGCCTTGGTGGATCTACGCTCTAGATACCTGAGGGGAAACTACTCTCTAAGTAGTGGTGCTGTAATAGGTGACTATGTAAGTATTCCCGAGAGAGCGTGGAATAAGGAGACTTATCGCTATGCTATGCAAGATTTGCTCAGTAGGCTGTTTGGACAACCTCAATTGCTGAATAAACCGACACGTCAAGGACAGCGGGCTATTGATGCGCTTTGCCTTACCTTGCGAGATAAGATGCAAGTGCACTTCTATTCATTTAGACGTGACAAAGATCTGTATAAGTCGGTCTTGTCTGGATTAGAGTCTTATATCAAGGCCATTCCTCAAAGTGAACAGGCTTTATCAGCAAGGTGGCTATACACCGAAGTGCTAGCAAGCGAAGAGGATAAACTACCCTTGTATAAGGATTTAGAGAAAGAATATCATCTACGCCCCGAGATGTTGCCCTTCCTCTCATCGTATGTTGGTTGGCTGAGCGATAATAGTGAGCGTGCCTTAGCCTACCAACTGCTCTCGGATTATCTGCCTATTGCCAAAGGAGATGATCAGAAACAGATATACCAAGATCTCGATAATTTGCGACAGCCTCATTTGTCGGCTTCGGTGGCTCGTCAGACAGTCTTCGGTTCTCTAGAGCAGAAGTTGGAGGTTGTTGGTTATCTCGTTAAGAAAGCCGAGGTACGGGTGTATCGTTATCCGATGGTTGTGAACTGGGAGAAGATCAAAGACCACAAGACTCTTGGTACACTAGAGTATAATACCGAGATACATTTTGATCCGTCGCGTAAGTGGGAATGGATTAAAGGGACGACGGCTATTCCTCACTCAAAGTACGGCTTGTATCGAGTTGAGGTTAATATCAAAGAATTACATTCGCCCGGTAGAGGACAAGGCTTCATAGATACCCTTGAGTGCAGGTATCAATTGACTAAAACTTATGCAGTGTCGGAGTCGTATAATAATGACCATACGAAGCACTATACTAGACGTTACCTTAATGCGATCACGGGTAAGCCCCTAGCATCATTACCGATACTATTCGCCTCTCCAATACCGAGCAAGAATAAGACTAGACCGCAGAGCCTAAAAGTAAAAACAAATGCTCTTGGTGCAATTCCCGACTCTCTAGGCTGGAACTATGCTTATTCTTATGTCCTCAACGAGCAAGATCCACTATATATCTCTTATCAGGGAGGTGAGGGACGAACCTATACGGACCCTCAAAAACGTAAGAACACTATATTCCTTGCTACCGATAGAGCGGTTTATCGTCCGGGTCAAGAGGTGCATATCTATGGTTATACCTCAGAGTTAGGACTCTTTGCCGAGCATGGGCGTGTAGTACCCAATGCTAAACTAACGATTGAGATGTATGGTCCTCAGCGTAAAGTCCTCGCCAAGCAAAGTCTAACGAGCGATAAGTACGGACGCTTCTATACAAGCCTTAGATTGAAGCCCGACCAAGAGTTGTCGACCAACAACAGCATTGTCGTTACTTGGGACGATGGGACAAAACAACGTACTACAAGCCGTCGCTACTTC
>JBHAFI010000103.1:0-8160 GCA_041856045.1 Porphyromonas sp.
ACCACTAAACTATATAACGAAATATGGATTACGTATTTTTTCAGAACTATTGGTGGTTCCTCATCTCTCTACTAGGTGCTTTGCTCGTCTTCCTACTCTTTGTACAGGGTGGTCAGTCGCTCTTCTTTAGCCTAAGTAAAGACACACTCGAGCGTCGCCTCCTCGTAAACTCAGTGGGGCGTAAGTGGGAATTTACCTTTACGACCCTTGTGGTATTTGGTGGTGCTTTCTTTGCATCGTTCCCTATGTTCTACTCAACAAGTTTTGGTGGTGCTTACTGGGTTTGGATGCTTATCCTTTTCTGCTTTATCATTCAGGCGATCTCCTACGAGTATCAGAATAAGTTGGGTAACGTGCTTGGGACGAAGACCTACCAGACTTTCCTATTCATCAATGGCTTACTTGCTCCTATACTCCTCGGTACGGCAGTATCGACGTTCTTTACTGGGGCTAACTTTGCCATTAACCGTGGTGCGATCCTCGAACTAGGAGGGGCAAGCCAAACGATCTCTACTTGGGTGCCATGGAACGGTATTCAGTTGCATGGTCTAGAGGCAGTATTTAATCTGTGGAATGTGCTATTTGGTCTTGCTGTGTTCTTCCTAAGCCGTACGACAGCACTCCTTTACTTCATCAACAACATCGAGGACGAGGCTGTCGAGAAGAAGTCTAGAGGTGCTTTGGCTTGGAACGCAGGTATCTTCCTCGTGCTTTTCCTAGCGTATCTGTCATTCCTCCTCACGAAGGAAGGCTTTGCCGTTAATCCCGAGACAAGCGAGGTGTTTATGCAACCTTATAAGTACTTTTACAACCTAGTTGAGATGCCTCTCGTTGCTGTGGTGATGCTTACGGGGGTAGTACTTGTTTTGGCGGGCATACTCCTTACGCTCTTGCGTCCCGGCTTTAAGAAAGGGATTTGGCTTGAGGGTGCTGGTGTAGTGCTTACAGCCCTTGCTCTTTTCCTCATTGCAGGTTGGAATAATACGGCTTACTACCCATCGGTGGCTAATCTCCAGCATTCGCTAACGATACGTAACAGTTCGTCTAGTCCCTTTACGCTAGAGGTTATGAGTTATGTATCACTTGCTGCACCTTTTATCATTGCCTATATGTGGTATGCTTGGAGGGCATTAGACCTCTTCAAGATCAGCAAAAAGGACTTACAAGATCCACACGCACATAACTATTAGTCGATAACGACCTTATAGATTATAAAGGGAATAGCCTAAGACTTAAGACAAGTCTTAGGCTATTTTGTATCCGAAATACCGGTCTATCCGAATAAGCGTCTACGCTCTTACCTTGGGATAGATACTTTGTTGCCTAGTTGTATACATACTATGTATACTGTGGTGTACATATAATGTATACTCGAGTATACATACTTTGTATACACTTGTACACCCTCCTAGTGGTGGAACTATAACGTAGAGAGAAAAACTCCGCTTAGGGCTAATCTTTGCTCTAAGCGGAGTCGAATGTTATAAATCAATGACCATACCTTCGTCCACGGCAAGGACATTCGGGAAGACCTCGCGAGCCTGCCTTACGAATGGCTCGAGTTTATTATATCGTGCCGAATAATGCCCAAGAAGCAATCGCCCCACCTCGGCACTACGAGCCACCTCGGCAGCCTGCCTAGCCGTACTATGGCAGGTCTGTTTGGCTCGAGCCTCATCGCCATCTAGGTATGTAGCCTCGTGGTATAGGGTATCGACCCCTCGTAGATGTTGATATAATTCGGGTAGGTAGATTGTGTCGGTACAGACGGCATAGGTACGAGCCTCTTTGCCCTTACGTGTAAGACGGCTGTTGGGGATAGTTTCGCCCTCATCGGTAGTAAAGTCTTCGCCTTTAAGGAGGTGCTGGTAGTAAGCGATGGGTACCTTATAGAAGTCGCAACTGGGCTTATCTAAGTGTAGACTCTGGACACGCTCTCGGAATAGGTAACCTTGGCAAGGTATGCGATGAGAGAGGGGTAGAGAAGTTACGCTAAGACTCCTATCCTCAAAGACGGGCAGAGGCTTACGATCGTCATACTCCTCGATAAGTAAGTCGAAGCCTATCCAGTCGAAGAGTAGTCGTTGCATCTCTAGTATCAGTTGCTTCGTTCCCCTAGGGCCTATGATATGCAGCACACGCGTCCGACCGAGCATACTCATAGAGGAGAGTAGACCGGGTAGACCGAATATGTGATCTCCATGATGATGTGTGATGAAGATTGCTGTGATGGCTTCGAAACTAAGGGAGGCTCTACGTATCTCGCGTTGCGTTCCTTCGCCACAGTCGATCAGATAGAGTTTACCTCTTAGTTCGAGTACCTGAGCAGTGGGGAGATGTCGCTGTGTAGGGAGGGCAGAGCCACAGCCTAGTATGTGTAGTTTGAAGTCCGACATAGTCTTGTATTCTTATTTCGTCTAGTGTTTGTGCGTGGGCTTACTTAGCGTCTTTTACTCTTGAAAAACTCTTGCATCATCTCCCGAGCCTCTGTGGCAAGGATACCACCACGTACGCGACACCCTCGGGGGATAATACTCTCGGAGTAGACGTGATAGCCACACTTGTCTTCGTTTGCTCCGTAGATGACTTCCGACACCCTAGACCATCGTATAGCCCCAGCACACATAGCACAGGGTTCTATCGTAACGTATAGCCGGCACTCGGGCAAGTATTTGGCGTCTAGATGCGTAGTTGCGGCACTAATGCACAGTAACTCGGCATGAGCCGTAGGGTCACTTAGTCGCTCGGTCTGATTATGCCCACGGCTTACAATGCGATCACCGTAGACAAGGACAGCACCGATAGGTACCTCTCCCTCGTCAAAAGCAATGCGAGCCTCCTCGAGGGCAACTCGCATAAAGTATTCGTCTTGCTTATCTTTTGGGGTCATCGTATTACCACATTTCGTCTGCCCCAAAGAGGAGCGGTTGATCGGCTTCGTAGCGTTGTATCATTTGGGCGAGAATTAGTTCGCGTATGATACGAGCCTTAGTCTTGGTGCCACGCTTATAGCGTTTGCAGTAGTTGTCTATGGCTATCATCTCTTCCTCGTTGAGGGTGATGACGAGGCGATGACAGCGTTTGTTGTTGCTGGGGCGTTGCTGTTGGCATTCGAGCATCTTGCCGTTTTTCTTTTTTGCTTGTGCCATAGAGTCTAGAGGTCTTTTACTAGTTTGTCTTCTGTCCAATCCTCGATATGCTCACCACGACTAACAAGCATCGCTTGCCAAGCCTTGTAGTGTGTGCCGTATCTGTCGATACGGAAGTCCTCGGTACCATATCTATCTAGGCTGTTGATGACGTAGCCAATACTTAGTTCGTTGGGCGATAGTGCGGGCTGGTAGTAGCAGTTATCGTCCTCTTCGCTCCAGCGTATCTCTACGATTAGGCCGACCTGTTCTAGGCGAGCGAAGATATTCCCAGCCATACGTAGAGGGATACGACACTCGCGACTCATCGCCTCGACAGAGTAGGGCTTGGACTGTGGGTACTCAAAGCGTTTGAGCATCTTCTGTAATATAAGCAAGGCAACAAAATCTTGATAGCGTCTGCTAGCCTTATCTACGACCGAACCAAAGGTGTAACTGCTGATGTTTTGGATCGCATAACTTAGTTGCGAGCCAAAGAGCGTTATCGTCCAAGAGAATTGTATCCAGAGAAGCATCAAGGGCAGAATAGCAAAACTACCATAGATAGCGTTATAACGCGAGATCCAAATAACTCCGTTGATGTACAAGAGTTGGAAGACTTGGTAAGTGATCCCCGCTAATGTCCCCGATATAAGAGCAGGAATGAAGCGTACCTTGGCATTAGGGAGGAACATATACAGCCCTACATAGATAAGGATCGACAAGCCGAGAGGTAATAGACTGAGAGCCGAACTGAGGAGCGTATGAAAGTAAGGTAGTTCGCCTAGTATTGTATTGCTTACAGCACTTGTAGCAAAAGTTAGTAGGCTAGATGCCGTCATAAGGAAAGGCAGTAGGACGAAAAGTCCCAAGTAATCAAGAATACGCCTTCCCCATGGTCGAGCGTGTGGTGCTTGCCATATATCGTTGAAAGTATCCTCTATCCCCGAGATAAGTATGATGACAGTATAGAGCAAAATACCCAAACCAAGACCGATGAATAGACCTCCCTGTACTTGGTTGAGGTAGTTCTCTACGTACACGAAGATTTGATCGAGTTGCTCCCTCTGCCCGGGAAGGGCTTCCATCAAAGAGCCTCGTACTACGTTTTGTAAGCCGAAGCCCTTGGCAATACCAACTATAATGGCAAGGAGGGGAACGATAGAGAGTGCTGTACTGTAAGTTAGTGCCGAGGCCTTACCAACCAAATCTCGCTCTATACCGCTACGTATGGTTTGGTATATGACCTTAATAATGCCAACGAATAGACGTAATATAGGTGGCGTTTCCTCGGGAGTTAGTCGCCACATATCGTGTCGTAAGAAGCGGTATAGACGCAAAGCGTAGTAGCGTCCGTGGCGTATTCTTGTTTTCATGGCATTGTTATCTTATCTCTTGGGCTCTCCTTGTGGTAGAGCCTCGATCCTCGTATATCTTGGGTGTCTGTTGCTCTAGGGGTGTTGTGTACTTGCGACAAATAGTCGTCTATGTGCGTATGAAAAGAGAGGAGGCAGAGGGGCTATAAGCCGGGTTCTGTACAGACCGAGTGGTCTGTGTCTGTCATTTATCTCGATTATACATCGCTGTATAACTCTAGCAATCTACCCTCCGACATGGAGCGAGCAACCCTCGTAGCGTCGGTTTACATGATCTTGCAACCCATAAGACGTACGGCTCACCTTATCACTAAGGTGACCGGTGGGCTCTTACCCCACCTTTTCACCATCACCATACCGAGAGGTATGGCTGTTATTCTCTGTTACGTTACTCAAGCCTCACGGCTTGCTACCCGTTAGGTAGTATGGTGCTCTGCGTTGCCCGGACGTTCCTCATCGCTAAGCCATACGACTTAGGACGCGACAGACCGCCCCTCTGCTATGCTCTCTTCGTTGTAATATCTCTGTGGCGAAGTCCCTACTTCGTAACCTCTACGCGTTTCGTAGGGTCTTGCTCAGCGTTACGCTTATCAACTGCTTCTACGACATTCTGTGCCAGTTGTCTGAAGAAAACACCCGTCACACTGTCCTCTCTCGTGGCTGCTGGTGCACCACTATCTCCACTCTCGCAGATACTCTGCACTAGTGGTATTTGACCTAGTAGGGGTATGTTGAGTTCGGCTGCAAGTTGTCGTCCCCCGTCTTTCCCAAAGATGTAGTATTTGTTTTGAGGTAATTCGGCAGGAGTAAACCAAGCCATATTCTCAACCAAGCCCAAGACTGGTACGCCTACCTTCTCATCTAGGAACATACCGATACCCTTAATAGCATCGGCAAGGGCTACTTGTTGTGGTGTGGTTACGACCAAAGCACCTGTTAGGCCCAGCGTCTGTACGAGTGTCAGGTGAATGTCACTAGTCCCCGGAGGCATATCGAGGAGTAGGTAATCGAGTTCGCCCCAGTTACCCTCGCTAAGTAATTGCTTCAAGGCGTTGCTTGCCATGCTACCTCGCCATAGTACGGGGCTATTCTTATCGACAAAGAAGCCCATAGATAGGATCTTCACTCCGTATCGCTCTATTGGTGCTATGAGTTCTCGTCCGTCTACCTCCTCGAGGACAGGTCTTGCGTCTTCGCAACCAAACATAATCGGTGCCGAGGGCCCGAATATATCTGCATCGAGTAGCCCTACTTTGTACCCAGCCTGAGCCAAGGCAACAGCGAGGTTGGCAGATACTGTACTTTTACCTACACCTCCCTTACCAGAGAATACAGCCACAACGTTGCGTACCTCGGGCAGGAGTTTAGCCTCCACTTTGGGCTGTACCTCGGGAGTCTTAACGTTGATATTTCCCTTAATATCTACATCAGGACTGATGTAGGTCAGAATGGCTGTTTCGGCGGCTTTGACAACGCTCTTTATGAATGGAGAGTTCGGTTTATCAAAGATGAGGGAGAAACTAACCTTATTGCCCTCTATGCGTATATCGTCCTCGACCATGCCAGCCTCTACGAGGTTCTGCCCACTACCGGGGTAGCGTACTTTCGAGAGTGCCTCGAGGATTAGATTGGGATATAAATTCATATTATATTGCTTAGTTATTTAGTAGTGTACGTGCATTACGCCCGAAACTGCGATAGTCATCATACTCGATGTCAATATCGGGTTCTTGTAGCCCATCGATAGGCATACAAGGTACGAATTGCAAGTACTTTATCGTTAGGCCACGAGCCAACCATTGTTGCTCGTAGTAGGTCTTAATGTCTAGAATATCATTCACCACCTCCCCAGCGTACAAGTCATTGGTATCCGTCAGTACCTCAAAGCCATTTAGCGTAACCATAGCCTTGGTATAGGTATAGAGGAATGGGCTATCGCTCTTGAGGTGAATGATGCCTTGAGGCTTGAGTAGACGCAGGTATCGGGCTATGAAACTTGTGCCGGTAAGTCGTTTAGTAACCTTCTTCATCTGTGGATCCGGAAAGGTTATCCATATCTCATCGACTTCCTCGGGTGCAAAGAAATGCTCGAGCAACTCAATCTCTGTCCGGAGAAAGGCCACGTTACGCATACCTCGCTCGTGACTTTCCTTAGCCCCCGTCCACATACGTGCTCCCTTGATGTCAATACCTATGAAGTTCTTATCCGGGAAACGTTGGGCAAGCCCTACGGCGTACTCACCTTTCCCACAGCCGAGTTCCAAGACGATCGGCTTATCATTACCAAAGAATTCCTCTCGCCACTTCCCTTTGAGTGGGAACACTTCCTGACTGATACGTGCCCAAGGATACTGGAAGACGTGAGGATAGCCCTCCATTTGAGCGAATTTGGCTAATTTGTTTTTGCCCATTCGCTCTCTAATCTTCAAACAATCCGAGCGACTCGCTATACGCGATCTCTCCCTGTACTATGAAGCGGATTTCGTCTTTACTGAATGCTCCTACCTCGTCTTTCTTGGCATTCTTTACGACGTACTCTAGTAGTTCCTCGTCATCGAACTCAAACTCGCCCTCATCATCACCGAGGTCTTCGCCCAATATACCACGACTCTCGTAGAAGTCATATATAAGGTCTACGAGGTAGATAATATCATCATCGCTAACGCGTTCCTTGAGTTCTTGTGGGATATAGTTACGGATAAAGGCTACCGCCTCGAGGTCATCATATCCGAGTATTTCTTCTGCCATAATTATTAAATTCTTAATTATCTCGTCAAAGTTACTCAAAACCGAGGATATACGCGTAACACCTTAAGCGTAGGGTGCAATTCTTACTTGATGATAGATGTACGAGGTATTCCGATTGGGAATGTCGTTAGCCTTACTCGTGCTAGCATATGATATATACGAGTGTCTTCCTCCTAGCCGAATGTCGTTTGCTTTTCCCAAGAGAGCGATGTCGGCATATAATATAGAGTGGTCTTGTCATATTCTCTTTGGCCTAAAGTCGAATGTTTGGTTTCGTTTTTGAGTTCGCGTAAGTATCGGTTCATCAAAATCGTGTCTTGACGGATAAGTGCCGTGTCTTGACTCTTATCCGTCGTGTCTTGGTTTTTATGCGTCAAGGTTTGATTTTTAAGCGTCAGGTCTTGACGGATAGATTTGGGTGGTTGGTTAGGGGATAGTTTTCTCGTGTTAGTTTTGATTTGCTCTCGTGTTGTTTTACCTATTTCGTAAGTGTTGGTTTTGTCTGTTGGGTAGGCCTTGTATGGGGTGTGTCCACTCTTAGACTTCTAACGATGAAAAATTTTTCTGTCCTTGTAAGTGCTTGGTTTTACTGCCAACTAAGCGTAAGTCGATCGCTATGCCTACAAACTTTTTCGCTGAACTATTTGGTTGGAATAAAAAACTTGTATTACCTTTGCAGACGCAAACGAAACGGAATAGCCTAGTAGACGAGCGGTCGAGGGTTCGTTTCGGAGAAAAAACGAGACGTGGATAGGGTTTAGATAAGCATTGCTTATTACCTTATAAGAGTAGTCTGATACTTCAGAGGTAATTCGCCACGAGAAGCAAAGATACTTAGATAGCGTCCTAGGTTTACCGTAGATAACTTCTACGCTGAACATCATTAGCGATCATTGACATGATTAATA
>JBHAFI010000104.1:0-7538 GCA_041856045.1 Porphyromonas sp.
AAGCCGAGCCCTCGACATCGTCCATAAGTACCTCGTCATGCGAGATAGAGAGTATCGTCTTGGTATCACGCTCTAGACGACAACGCATATCCTCCCCAAGGTACTGTAGATCACTAGCGACCAAACGGCGGTCGTAAGCCCTAGCGATGTCCGCCTCACTCTTGGCGTAGACCATCTCGAGCATACTGATGCGTGTACGGAAGAAAGGCCACTCTCGATACATCTCCTCAAGTAGCGGTAGCCCTCCCTTGTCGATAGCCATCTGTAAGGCTTCCCCGGCTCCAAGCCACGAGGGAAGCATTAGGCGGTTTTGGCTCCAACTGAATATCCACGGAATGGCACGCAAACTATCGACCGTAGGAGCCGAACGGCGTTTGGCTGGGCGAGAGCCAATAGGCAACTTGGACAATTCACTAATAGGCGTGGCTTGATCGAAATATGCGATAAAGTCGGGATTGCCCCTTACGATGCTCTGGTAGATAGAGCAAGAGTCGTCACGAAGGACGTCCATCATCTCACGCCACTCCGCCTTGGGTGTTGGGGGCGGTAGCAGGTTAGCAAGGAGGATAGCCTCTAGGTACAAGTCGAGCGTACGCAAAGCAGTACCCACTTGACCAAACTTAAAGCGTATCATCTCACCCTGCACTGTTACGCGTAGCCCACCACGTAATGAGCCGGGAGGCTGAGAGAATAGAGCGGTCTTGGCTGGTCCACCACCACGTCCTATCGTACCACCACGTCCGTGGAAGAGCGTCAAACGTATGCCAGCGTCCTCACAGACCTTGATGAGTTCTTCCTGACCACAGTACTGTCCCCAGCCAGCAGCAAGAGCCCCAGCGTCCTTGGCACTATCACTATAACCAATCATCACCATCTGTCGGTTGTCAATAACACCACGATACCACGAGATCGAGAAGAGTTGACGCATTACACTGGCTGCATTCTTGAGGTCCTCAAGCGTCTCAAAGAGTGGTCCTACGGGCAGACGATAGGGACAGCCACTCTCCTTGAGTAGGAGATGCACCGCCAGCACGTCACTAGGTGTTTGGCTCATAGATATGAGGTAAACAGGTATCACACCCTCGGGTGTATTGGCTATTAGGCGACAAGTGTCTAGGACCTCAGCAGTGTCGGGCGAGGGCGTCCAGTTGGTGGGGATCAGAGGACGACGTGAGGATAGTTCGCGTATCAAGAAGGCTTGTTTCTCCTCCTCATTCCAACTCGCATAATCACCCAAGCCTAGGTAACGCACCACCTCACTAATAGCCTCGGTATGGCGTGTACTCTCTTGACGGATATCGGTCTTAACGAGCGTTACCCCGAAGCACCTTACTCGGCGGAGGGTGTCCATCAGTTTGTCGTCTGCGATGAGTTCCATACCGCAGGCACGTAGTGATTTATAGCACTCGTATAGAGGCTCCCATAAGTCCTCGTCTGTCCATATAATATCGCTCGGTATGGGAGCAAAGTGTTGCTTCTCTATGCAGTCATTTAGATATACGTAGGTATTCTTGAGTTTTGTGCGTAGATGACGCATTAGTTCGCGGTATGGCTCCTGATCTTCGGCACAGCCGACATAAGCCATAAACTCGGGTGTCGCCACACTCATCGACAACTCACGTACCAACTCCTCGATGTCTAGGAGGAACAACTTGGCAGCACGACGACGGTTCATTAGGAGTACAGTGCGTGTTACCTTGGCAGTGACATTAGGATTACCATCGCGGTCGCCCCCCATCCAAGCAGAGAATTGTATCGGGCGAGCCGTAAGAGGCAGGGTATAGCCCTCTAGCATCTCTTGGAGTTGCACGTTTAGTTCTCTTAGGAAGAGCGGCACAGCCTGCCAAAGACTGCTCTCTATCACATCATTGCCCCACTTAGCCTCTTCCTCGGGTGTCGGACGCCTTTTGCGTATCTCATCGGTAAACCAGTACTGCACGACAAGTTGCCTTAGGCGGTGTAGTAGTTGAGCCCTACGGTAGTCGGGGAGGTTAGGTTGGTCGAGGGCGAGGAGGCAATCACTCGTCTCGTTGAGGTTATTGATTAGAGAGCGTCGGTTAATCTCCGTAGGGTGTGCCGTCAAGACGAGATCCATACGCAGGTCTTCCAAGGCAGCGATGATCTGCTCACGCTTAGCCCCGTGCTCCTTGAGTTCCTTACAGAGTGCTGTAAAGCGAATAGGGTTTTGGCTTAGCACCTCTAGTTCGGTGTTATCCAACTGCTCGGTAGTATTGATTAGGTTGAGCGATTGGTTAAAGGTCTGTGCCACATAGAGCAATTCCTTGTCACTCAAAGAGGCTATCGCTTCCTCGAGCTTGTGGTAACTCTCGTCCTCACAAGAGGTCGTATTGGCAAGCCTACGTATCGCCTCGATACGCTCACACATATCGGGGCTAAGGTCCTCACGTATTACGTCACGTAAGATGTCCATTACGAGTTTTAACTTCTCGCTAGTCTGCACTTTTTTCTTTCTACTCATAACATTGTCTTAGTTAGTAGTTAGTTTGGTTTTGGTTGTTAGATTAGTCCTTTGCTGCCTTACATACTAGGTACCAAAGAGTGTACATAGTATGTATACTCGAGTATACATTAGTTGTATACTATAGTATACATATAGTGTATACTTTTGCCGACACACTTGCGTCGGGGCTTACGTCTTAGTTATGCCTACGCTCGCAAAGGCGAGAGCCAAGGCAAGGGAATAAATGATCTAGTAAATAGGGTATAGAGTTTCGTTCATATCGGCACCAGCCTTGGGCTAGGGTGCATCGCCTATTCGGCGAAATTCGTAGCCCTCGTTGAGGAGCCACTCAATAGCACGTGGGAGAACGCTCCTGAGGTTACGCTCGGCTTTGATGCTATCATGGAAGACAATGATAGAACCATTACGTGTAAACTCGGTCACATTCTGCAGTACATAGTCGGGACTAAGACCTATGTTGTAATCTCGCGTCAAAACGTCCCACATAATCATCTCAAAACTGTGGCTGATCTCAACCATCTGTCGCATACGCATATGTCCGTAAGGAGGACGGAAGTAACGCGAACCTATCAGTTTGTGTGCTTCCAAAACATCTGCCATATAAGCCTTAGTCGAGGTTGGCAAGGCTTTGATATGGTGTTGTGTGTGGTTCCCTACCTGATGTCCCCTCGCCTTGATCTCTGCGAATAACTCGGGACAACGCTGTACATTCTCCCCAACACAAAAGAAAGTCGCCTTGATGCCGTAAGTATCGAGGACGTCCAAGACCCAAGGAGTGATCTCTGGGACAGGACCATCGTCAAAGGTAAGATAGACAGTTTTCCCCTCTAATGCAGGTATCCTCCATCGTGCCCCCGGGAAAAGGGCACGATAGAGGAAGGGAACACGACTTAAGAAACTATTCAGTATTCTCATCGTCTATTCGCCGCTACCGCCAAGTACTTTGTGATACTGGGCTAGCATTGGCTCGTATGATTTTACAGCGTCACTCTTGTGCTGATGTGCTAGTTGCACCCCAAGCAAGGCTGTCTGATATTGCTCGTATAGGTCGCCACTCGTGAGTACTCGCTCTAGTTGTACATCGTTGAGAGCCATCATCCAGCCTAGAAGACTCATACTGCGACCTACCAATTCCTTATTTATAGCGTCTGCCTCGGCACGCATACCTACGAGATAAAGCACCTCTACGAGTCGCAGGCTATACCCATCGTGTGGTACTACCTCGGGACGAATAACCGTGAGGCACTTGGTAAGTACCTCCTTGGCCCTAAGGCTATCACCCGTGTCATACAAGGCTCGGGCTAATGGCACGAAGACATTATTGCGGATACCCTGCATCATATTACGTGCTGTCTCGTCCATATACACCTTAGGATTGTCTGCTCCACCCCAGCGGAACTTCTTCATCACATTAGTGTACATCTGCTCGATACGTACCCCAGTGTGTGCTTGCATACTAGGCTTATCCATATCGGTAGAGTCCTTGACTAGCGACCCGAGATCTACGGGCAGGAGTTGGAATGCCATACCTGTTTGTACGTGGTACCTCGACAAGTTGCTGAAGGCATCACGTGGCGAGGTACTCGTCCAGTAGATAGGACGCTTCCACTTATTCTCATTGATTAGGTCGAGGACAGTAATACCTCCGCGATCGAGATAACGCTTACCCTCGAGCGAGATGGTCATATTATTTAGGACGCGAGGAGCCAAATCGGGGCTAAGCGTCCTTGCAACACTTGCACTGTCTACCGAGAGCGACATCGTCTTGGTCGGTATGACAACTTCCTCGGCACCTTTCTGTGCCGTAGTCATGGCTAGAGCCTCCTCTAGAGGAAGCGAGTCACGCTCATTACCTACGTAAGCGATCTCATGGTAATAATAGAAGTCGGGCGACATATACTTGAGCGGAACAGGCTCACCTGTGTAGGTCTTGCGACGCATCTGATCGATGTACCAGTCGCCACCGAGGTAACTGATATTCATCGTACGTACATCTCGACGCACACCCTCTACATCTTGGATATACCAAAGAGGGAAGGTGTCGTTGTCCCCGTAACAGAAGAGTATAGCGTTTGGCTCTAGACTCTCCAAGTAATTGATACCTGCGTCACGAGCGATCGTCCTACCACTACGGTCATGGTCGTCCCAGTTTTGCCCTGCCATCTGTATAGGTATCATCAGAGCCAAGATCGTAGCCACGGCTGCACTAAGTACCTCCTTCTGTCCCACACGACGTAATAGTGCATACAGAGCCGGTACGCCCATACCTATCCAAATAGCAAAAGCATAGAACGAACCTGCAAAAGCATAGTCACGCTCACGTGGTTGCCCGGGTGTTTGGTTGAGGTACAACACGATGGCGATACCCGTCATAAAGAATAGCATGAAGACGATCCAAAAACTTTGATGCCCAATAGGCGTCAAGTTCTTACCCTTAGCACGCTTCGCTAGGGCGTCCTCGTCCCCGTCCTTGGGGCGTAGTACCACCCGATTACGGCTCACTTGGTAATACATACCTAGCAGACCGAGGAGCAAGGGCAGTGCGTAGTAAACGTTGCGACCCTTATTCTCCTTGAGGAAGTCGGGTAGCGTGTCTTGGTCACCGACAAAGACTTGGTCGATGAAGTTGATCCCGGTGATGGCATTACCCTTAAGGAGGTCACCTTGTCCTTGGAGGTCATTCTGTCGACCGACAAAGTTCCACATAAAGTAACGCCAATACATATAGTTGAGTTGGTAAGCAAAGAAGTAACGTAAGTTCTCCCCAAAACTAGGAGCCGACATATCCTCATCTGCACGTCCTATCCAACTATTATAGTAGCGTGCATGC
This sequence comes from Porphyromonas sp., assembly GCA_041856045.1. Lineage (GTDB taxonomy): Bacteria > Bacteroidota > Bacteroidia > Bacteroidales > Porphyromonadaceae > Porphyromonas. The sequence continues at coordinate 5,313 of JBHAFI010000104.1, forward strand.
TGCTTACTATACACACGGGGGAAGAGCATCTTATCGCTCGTATCGTACTCATACTCGGGCTGCTCACTAAGTTTGGTGTACTTGTCGGGATCATTAGGATTAGTCTTGGGAGCCTTACCCAATACCTCCTTACCCTTGACAAGACCTGTTGGTTGTGAGGCGAAACTAGGACCAAACAACAGAGGAGCAGAGCCGTACTGCTCACGAGCCAAATAATAGCGTAGAGAGAAGGCATTAGCAGGAGCATTCTCATTCATAGGTGTGTCGGCAATAGCACGCACAAGGATCACGCCATACGACGAGAAGCCTATGGCAATAGCCAAGAGTGAGAGTTGTACGACCTGCATCAAACGTGCAGAGATCCTTGACCTAAAGTACCACATCGACCAAGCAAGACCTGCCGAGAGGACGAAGCCCAAGATATAGCCCTCACCGAGGAAAGGAATACCGAGCAGGATAATAGCACTTAGGGACGACACGACAAGCAACACGCTTACCTCGCCACGCTTAGTACACTGGTGTGCCTCATAGACAGACCACAGCAAGGCAAGCAATACTAGAGCGAGATAGAAGTATAGACCAGTATTAAAACTAAAGCCAAACTCATTAACAAAGAGCCAGTCAAAGCGACCTGCCATCTTGGGAACACCTTGTACGACCCCATACATCATCGCTACAATCAAGCCAAACGAAGTTAGCACTGCCAGCACAGCCCCCTTAAAGGTCGGCAACTCGCTCTTGCGATAGTAATAGATGAGAGCCATAGCAGGCAAGCAAAGCAGATTAAGCAGATGGACACCGATACTAAGTCCCATCAGATACGCCATCAAGATGATCCAGCGATCGGCATCAACTTGATGAGCACGCTCTTCCCACTTAAACATCAGCCAAAAGACAACGGCTGTAAACAAAGACGAGAAAGCATATACCTCTGCCTCCACAGCAGAGAACCAAAATGTATCACTAAAGGTGTAGACAAGTGCTCCTACACTAGCCCCCCCAAAGATGAGAATGCTCTCGCCCAAGCCAAGGCGAATAGATCCCTCGGCAACGCCTGCCTTATCGAGGCGAAAATCATTATTCACCAAACGACGCAACAAGTGCGTTAGCGTCCAAAAGAGGAAAGCGATACACAGTGCCGAGATAATAGCACTCGTAGCATTGGCATACAAGGCTGCTTGGCTAGCATCGGGTGCTAGTTGTGATACCACATTATACACGAGCATATAAAAAGGAGCACCGGGAGGGTGTCCCACCTCCAAACGATAGTCACAAGCGACAAACTCGGCACAGTCCCACAGACTTGCAGTAGGCTCAATGGTCAAGAGATAAACTACGGCAGCAACGCCTGCCAATAGCCACCCCAAGGCATTGTTGAGTAGGTTAAATTGTTTCCAATTCATTGAATAGTCTTCTTTTATCTTCTCACAAAGATACGATATTATACCTGTTTAAGCATTAGACTCCATACTAAGGCCCCGATAAACACCCTAGAGATAAACGGATCAAGACGATGATGTAGTATAAACCGATAACTAATGCAAGGCAAGAATAAACACCAACAAAAACAGCCTACCATTACTCGGTCAGCAGGAACTACAATCCAGATAGCGAGTAATAATAGGCTATTATTTGGGTACAAAGATACACATATTTCCCCAAATAACAAACAGACCATAAGCAAACAGACATATTACCACTTACTAGAGTCAAAGTCTCCTAGGCACTTCGCCATCGCTCGCTACCACAGACTTCCGCCTAAGCCCCAAAAGCATTTCGCCAAACAACAGACCGAAACATCATCGTAGGCATAAGGCATCTCAAGCAGGGCTAATAAGTATCGCCATACAGTCTATCCTCCTACGGATCGCCATAAGCCAAGCAGACACGGGAGCCAAACGCAGAGCATCGGCACGGCATAGCCTCAACGAATAGTGGGCATAAGCCTACCCCACTCGATCTGTGCAAAAGGCTTAAGGTCATTAGGTCAGACCCCAATCAGCCCTAACCGAATACACAAGACTCAAGCCAGCGAAGCAATACCCATCACGACCAACGACTCCCAACCTAATATCCTCTTTTCTTCAATCTGAGTTCGGTATAATTTTTAGGCAGATACAAGTTCAGAGTCTATGTGTTCCAGGTTAAGAGAGGGTTTCTTCTCCAAGGTCTGATAGGCAATTAATCCCGCTATTAGATTTACCATAAAGTTGTGAATAGAGCGAT
>JBHAFI010000105.1:0-3738 GCA_041856045.1 Porphyromonas sp.
CGAGTACGGACGTAAGCACGCCTACGAGGCGACCGTAGGTCTAGATGTGCAGTGCAGTAAGGATAAGAAGACACTCGTAATTCGCACACAAGACTACAGAGCCGTACGTCCTCTATCGGGAGATAAACTCTACGGCATCGAGGTCGCAGGTAGTGATGGCATCTACCACAAGGTAGTCTTGACCGAGATCTCTGTCGGGGTCTATACCACAGACATTCCTCTCGAGGGAATGACGCACTACCGATATGCCTATGCCCCCTATACCGATGCGAACCTCACGAATAGCCTAGGCGTCCCCGTGATGCCCTGCCGAGGTGAGATCAAAGTTGCAGGTAGCACAAGCCTCGCACCCAAAGGGAGCAAGGCACGCAAGGCCAAGGCTACGACCAAGTAACGCTCAACAAACCACAGCCCTAGATACACAATGACGCTTGAGGAAATCAAACAGATACTGCCGACCATACCCGAGAGTGCAGGCTGTTACAAGTACTACAATGCAGAGGATACGATCATCTACGTAGGTAAAGCCAAAAACCTACGTAGACGCGTGTCGTCTTACTTCCAGAAGGAACATAGTGACGCCAAGACTAGGCTCCTCGTACGCCAAATCAAGCGTCTAGAGTATGTCGTAGTAGCGACAGAGTTTGATGCACTCTTGCTGGAGAATGCACTCATCAAAGAGCATCAGCCCAAGTACAACATTCTCCTCAAAGACGGCAAAACTTATCCCGAGATCATCATCAAGAACGAACTCTTCCCACGTGTAGTTGTCGCCCGACAAGCCCCTAGGGACGGTTCGCTTCGCTTTGGTCCTTACCCGAGCGTACAGATGGCACATGCTACGCTGGCGATGATCAGGGATATATTCCCTCTACGCACTTGTAAGTTAAACCTTGCTCCCGAGGAAATACAAAAAGGCAAGTACAACGTTTGCCTCGAGTACCATATGCGTAGGTGTAAGGCTCCCTGCATATCTAGACAAGAGCGTAGCGACTACGATGCCAACATACGAGAGATCATTAAACTCTTGCGAGGCGACCTACAAGATGTTATTGAGTTGTATCGGGAGGAGATGAATGCCCTTGCAAGTGAACTACGCTTTGAGGAGGCACATATCTATAAGGAGCGACTCAAGCAACTAGAGCAATACCAAGTAAAGCATACTGTCGCCCCACACCACGTACACAATGTGGACGTTTTCAGTTATGAGCGTGATGAGCAGGCTATCTACGTCAATTACCTCCACATAGCACAGGGTATGGTGACCAAAGCACAGACGGTGGAGTATCGCGCACAGATAGAGGAGTCCGACGAGGAAGTATTCGCCTCGGTGATTACAGAGTTACGCAGACGCTTCGATAGTAGAGCCCGTGAGATTATCCTCCCCTTTGACCTTGGGTGGACGATAGAGGGGGCCAGCATTACGGTTCCTAAGATCGGGGACAAGAAGAAACTACTTGACCTTAGCCTGCGTAATGCCAAGCAGTATCGAGCAGACAAATATAAGCAGAGCGAGCGACTCAATCCCGACCAGCGAATGATGCAAACCTTGGGCGAACTAAAAGATCTACTCTCGCTCGAGAGCCTACCCCTACATATCGAGTGCTTTGACAACTCTAATATACAGGGGAGCGATCCTGTTGCCGCTTGTGTTGTTTTCAAACGTGCTACTCCGAGCAAAAAAGACTATCGTAAGTATCACATTCGCTCTGTCGATGGGGTCGATGATTACGCTTCGATGCGTGAGGTCGTAAGGCGAAGGTATAGCAAACTCAAAGCAGACGATGCCCCTATGCCCAATCTCATCATTGCCGATGGCGGACTAGGACAGATGTCGGCAATAAAAGAGGTCTTGAGCGAACTAGCACTAGACATTCCCGTCGCAGGCCTAGCCAAAGATGATCGCCACCAAACGAGTGAATTGCTCTCGAGCCTAACGGGGCAGGCTGTCGCCATCAAACATCAGAGTGCTACCTTCAGACTACTAGAGCATATACAGAGCGAAGTGCATCGCTTCGCCATTAGTTTCCATAGAGATGTACGCAGTAAAAGTCAACTCTCGTCCAAACTAGACTACGTCAAAGGCATCGGCCCCAAAACGAAGGATCTAGTCCTCTCCCACTTCAAGAGCGTCAAGCGACTAGAGATGGCATCACTCGAGGATCTATCGGCACTCGTGGGCAAGCAAAAGGCAGGCATCATCTACGAAGCCCTGCACTCCTAGAGATAGTCCCCAACTTGTACCTAATGCACTAGCACAAGGGGCAAGCGAGATCCATTGCCTTGGCTAAGGATCCACAAGACGATCTCTAGGTCGCGAATAAGATACGGACACAGCCCTAGACATACAAATATCCCCCGAATAGCCATCAAGAGGACTATTCGGGGGATACTTCGTTTAAGGTCGAACCTAATAATACACTAAGAGGGGAACAACGTCAAAGGCGAATGCCCTCGCTCTAGAGCAAGGAGATAGTCCTTTGCCCCTAGTCCCCCAGCGAAGCCCACCAAAGTACCATTATGCCCAATCACTCGGTGGCAAGGGATCAAGATCGGAATAGCATTCACAGCATTCGCTCCTGCTACGGCACGCACAGCCTTAGGTTTGTTAATCCTCGATGCCAAGTCTTGGTAGGATAGCGTCTTCCCATAGGGAATTGACCTAAGGGCCTCCCACACCTCTCTCTGAAAGTCTGTTCCCAGCATTAGGAGCGGTAGGTCAAAGGTCTGTCTATTGCCAAGGAAGTATTCGTCGAGTTGCCTTATAGCCTCGGTTAGCACACTAGACTGCCCGTGGACGGACGGCACCCTTAAGGCTTTGGCGATACGCTGTTTGATCTGCTCGTGTCGCGGATTGATCAACCAATCGGCAAGACACAAGGCATCGCCATAAGAGCCGAGTAGCATCTCCCCACAAGGCGAATGATAAGTATGTAGTATGATTTGTTTATCGTCCATAGTATTGAGTATCATCACTGGGCTACAAAGTTAAACGAATTAGCCTAGCCACACAAAGCAGACGACAGCAACCTTACAAAGGCAAACGAGCCTAAGACCCAAACTAGACGACAGCAACCTTACAAAGGCGAACGAGCCTAAGAAACAAACTAGACGACAGCAACCTCACAAAGGTAAAGATCTGTACAAACGAAATATCCAAGCCTCCGACAGCACAACTCAAAGGCAAGGGTCTAAGTCACTCACCCCTCCCCTAGCCTGCAAGGAGATCCCCGACTCATCACAAAGGGATTTATAGCCCCTCGAATAGATACATATCTTAGGCACAGACACGGATCTATCGCTCCCGAATGCTTATTAGTTGCTCTTCGCTCCCTAAGTTACTCGTCCCTAAGAATGGCTATTGGTTGCTCTTCGCTCTCTAAGTATTCGTCCCTAAAAATGGCTATTCGTTAATCTTCGTTCCCTGAGTACTCGTCCCCCAAAATGGCTATTAGTTAATCTCCCCTACCTAAGTTATTCGGATCTAAAAATCAAGTCATGATTTTTATGCGTCAAGGCTTGACGGATAAGCGTCACGCCTTGATTTTTATCCGCCACGCCTTGCTCCCCACCTCCCCCAACTCTGTATCGATCTTTTCTCTCGCAAACTAGGGGATAAATCAGGGCTGACGCATTAAAAAGTTGCTAGCTTTGTAGTCGTAAAGCAAAAGCTAAGTATAAACCCATAACTATAACAAGCATATGTACGCCCAACTACTGAATAGCCTTCGCCTAGTC
>JBHAFI010000106.1:0-25644 GCA_041856045.1 Porphyromonas sp.
ACAAAGGCAGGGAGATTATCCCCAAATATCGCCGTTGTGGCTGTACTTATATTGGTCCATGAGATCGTCTCTGGGTCGTACTTATACTGGTTGATTTTTACCTTATAAGTGTAACTCTGCGTTGCGTCTGTTTTGCTCGCAACGGTTATCGTCAACTCGGTGTCTATGGGTATCGTAAACTTCTTGGTAGCGTCCCACTCTACGGCTTCGCCATTCCCGACTGCCACCTTCACAGAGGTAGCCGTAGAGTAATTCCCTGCTAGCAAAGACAAGGAGAGGGTAACGTCCGTTAGTTCCGTTCCATAGGGGAGTGGTATTTGGTTTGTAATTAGACCTGTTCCCGATGTATTCGTGATCGAGAAAAAGTAATTAGTTATGGCTGCATTGCTTGACGAGTTGATCCCAAAACTCGACACTTGTAGCGAAATGTCGTTTATGGTTTGTAGGTCGTACTCTGCCGTCTTATTACAACTGGTCATAGACAAACCTGCGGCTGTTAGGCTCGCCAAAAGTGTGAGTTTATGTGCTATGCTCATAATTTATATGGTAAAACTCCTATATTCTGTTCTATCGTAGTAACGCCAGTAATGGCTCTATACGTATAAATAATAAGGACAAAGATACAACTTTTCGAGCGTTGGCTCTATCGCTAGTGTTAAATAGTCTTACATCACAGGTGTAAGATCTCCACCCCAATAGGTTTATCATCGTGATAATCCTATCTATTTGAGGGAAATCGACACTTCCTAATCATCAAACTCATACGCAGGTAAGATCTATCCCTAGCCTCGAAGTCGTCAAGACCAACAATCTCACGGTACTATGCATTTAACCTTGCCAGTCGGATCATAGTCTATAATATAGTACACCGACAAGCAAGGGTATCTCCAACCCCAGATTTATCGCGATATAGAATAACCTACAAAGTGACTCTTTGCCCTATACTATATTCAGCCTAAAAAACAGGTCTAAACCATAGCCCCAACGACAAGATATTTACGCCTCGATTGACAAGATACTTAGACGTCAAGTGACAAGATACTTAGTTGTCGATCGACAACTAAGTATCTTGTCACAACCCCGATCAACACTACCTCTCCGAGGGCTATACTTCCCAACCTTATCCTACCTTAGTGTGATCCTAGGTCAAAAGTCCTTATTTCCATATCACCTTCGCAACGATTACTTGTAGTCTCTAAGTATGTAAGAGAGCAATAGCCCCATACTCTAGACGAGAATGCCCTCAAAAGGATTTGTGGATAATATGTATCTTTGCTTATACGTTTTCTCAAAGTATGAAAAGCAAAGCATTCTACCTATATATATTCGTTATATTCACTCTAGGGATCAAGCAGGCGTATGCCCAGATAGATGTAGACCACGTAATATCTATCGGACGCAATGCCTTATACTTCAATGACTATGTTGTTTCTATCGGTTACTTCAATAGGGTAATTGATACACGACCTTGGTTAGCCGAGCCATACTTATATCGCTCAATAGCCAAGATTAGCCTTGAGGACTATAATGGAGCAGCACTAGATGCTAGCGAGAGCATTAAACTCAATCCATATATCAGTCGCTCGTACTTGGTGCGTGGCGTAGCCTATCAGAATACCGATAGGCTTGAGGAGGCCATTGCAGACTATAAGAGAGGAATACAACTTGCTCCCGACAATGGACAAATGCGTTTCAACCTCGCAGTAGCAAACCTTAAACTGAAACGATACGACGAAGCCGAAAGAAGCATATCGGACTTACTCAAGTATAGCAACAAATACAACGAAGCATATGCCCTAAGGGCAGGGATAGCCCTCGAACGTGGAGATACTACTCTTGCCTTGCAGCGTATCGCTGAGGCAACAAAGATCGACCCAAACATCAGTTTGCCTTATCGCCTAAAGGCATCAATAGCAGCAAGCCGTAGTCAATGGGCTGAGGCGATCAAAGGACTCGACCGTGCTATTGAGTTGGACGGGAGTAATCCCGAGATACACACCAATAGGGCGATACTGCACTATCAGAACAATAACCTCAAGTCGGCAATGTCTGATTATAGCAAAGCACTCGAACTCGACCCACGCAACAAGATCAGCCTCAACAACAGAGCCATCTTGAGGCAACAAGTCGGGGAGAAAGCACTCGCTCTACAAGACTGGAACAGACTAATCGCTCTAGACCAAAGCAATCTGATAGCACGCTACAATCGTGCTATGCTGACAATAGAGACGGGAGGTGACCTCAAAGATGCCATTAAAGATCTAGATACTGTACTCAAAGAGTATCCGTCTTTCTCGGACGGCTTTATGCAACGTGCTCTCCTCAAGGGACGTATTGGGGACAAAAAAGGAGCAGATAGGGACTATTGGTACGCAAACGAACTCATTCGCAATAAGCAAAAAGGCAATCAAGCCCATGCTCAATCTCTGAGCAATCGTAAGCGTGCCACCAAAGATGCAAGTGATTTATCTATCGACAAGTATAGCCTACTCATCGAGGGCAAGACAAATAACACACCCGATGCTCGCTACAAGAGTCGTGAGCGTGGTCGCGTACAGGATAGAGATGTGGCCGTAGAGCAGCGTCCGATCTACTACCTTACATTCTTCCTCCCTCTAGACAACAAGGGGAAGCCTCTCGGGGCTAAGCCGCAGTACAGCAATCTTACCTCTGAATATAATCAGCAAGGTGATAGTCTGAGCCTGCGACTACAATCAACACCTCTAGCCCTTAGCAACGAGCAGATAGCACAACTAGAGTCTATCCTTGCCTCGGACGATAACAAGGGGACACTCCGTTATTACCTGCGGCGAGGTATTGCTCACAGCCTACTGCAAGACTATGAGCAAGCAATACTAGACTACAACAAAGCCCTTAGTCTTGATGGGCGTAATGCCCTAGTACTATGGGCTCGCTCTATCGCCTCAATGAGACACAATGAGGCTAAGAGTAGTAAGGCTACAGCCTCTATTGACGTAGGGAGCGTAGGGCAAAGATCTACGACACCTACACTAATACAAAGACCGACAAACTCCGTCCTCGAGATAATACCCAGTGCTATGCAAGATCTTGGGCAGGTGCTTATGCTACAACCCGACTTTGCCTATGGCTATTATAATAGAGCCGTTCTCTATGCACAAAACAGAGAGGCTCAGTTGGCTGTGGCAGACTATACAAGAGCCATCGAACTACAACCCCTCCTTGCTGAGGCTTTCTATAATAGAGGACTCTTACTCTTGTCTATGGGAAAAACAAGCGAGGGCGTAAGCGATCTTAGTAAGGCAGGAGAACTTGGCATCTATGAAGCCTATAATATTATAAAGCGTATGCAGTAGTATTTTCCCTAGGAGAATGCCTTACTCATTAGCCGTAGGATTAGTTAATCACGGCATTATTCGTAACTTTGCGGTCGAATACATTAAATAATAGAATGATAACAGTAACAGACCTCGCGATACAGTTTGGTAAGCGAGTACTATTTCAAGACGTAAATCTTAAGTTCACTCCCGGTAATTGCTATGGTATCATCGGTGCCAATGGTGCAGGTAAATCAACAATGCTCCGTGCTATCAGTGGAGCCATAGATCCTACTCGAGGCACAGTAAGCCTAGGACCTGGTGAGCGACTATCTGTATTGACACAGGACCACTTTGCCTTTGATGAGTTCACCGTTATGGATACCGTTCTGATGGGGCATAGTGTGTTGTGGGCTATTATGGAGGAGAAGAATGCTCTATATGCCAAGCCCGACTTCAGTGACGAGGACGGCAATCGTGTAGCAGAGTTGGAAGATAAGTTTGCAGAGATGGAGGGCTGGAACGCCGAGAGCGATGCAGCTATGCTCCTCAGTGGTTTGGGTATTAAGGAAGACCTACACTACAAACTTATGAGCGAACTTAGCGGTAAAGAGAAGGTACGTGTACTCCTTGCTCGTGCTCTCTATGGAAAGCCTGATAACCTATTGCTCGACGAGCCTACCAACGACCTAGACCTTGAGACTGTTACTTGGCTAGAGAACTACCTCAGCGAGTGTGAGCAGACGGTACTTGTGGTGAGTCACGACCGCCACTTCCTTGACTCAGTGTGTACGCATACGGTAGACATCGACTTCGGACGTGTACAGCAGTTTGCTGGCAACTATAGTTTCTGGTATGAGAGTAGCCAGTTGGCTCTACGCCAGCAACAGCAACAGAATAAGAAAGCAGAGGAGAAACGTAAAGAACTTGAGGAATTTATTCGCCGTTTCTCTGCCAATGTTGCCAAGAGTAAGCAAACGACTAGCCGTAAGAAGATGCTAGAGAAACTCAATGTAGAGGAAATTAAGGCGAGCAGCCGTCGTTACCCAGGGATTATCTTCACTCCCGACAGAGATCCAGGGAATAAGATACTTGAGGTTAAGGGCTTGACGGCTTATGCTGATGATGATACACTTCTCTTCAAGGACCTAAACTTCAACGTAGAGAAGGAGGACAAGATCGTCTTTATCGGTCGTGATCCTCGTGCTATGACTGCCCTCTTTGAGATAATCAATGGCGAGCAAAAGGCTACTGCTGGTACTTATGAATGGGGACAAACGATTACCTCGGCTTACCTACCTCTAGACAATACAGCATTCTTCAATACGGATATGAACCTCGTAGAGTGGCTCTCACAGTTTGCCGCAGATACCAACGAAGTTTATCTCAAGGGCTTCCTAGGGCGTATGCTATTCTCTGGGGAGGAGATCCTCAAGAGTGCAAGCGTACTATCGGGAGGTGAGAAGATGCGTTGTATGATTAGTCGTATGATGATGAAAAACGCTAATACTCTAGTCCTAGATAGCCCTACGAACCACCTAGACCTTGAGAGTATCCAAGCCTTCAACAATACGCTCAAGACCTATAAAGGCAATGTTCTCTTTACGAGCCATGACCACGAGTTTATCCAAACTGTCGCCAATCGTGTTATCGAATTGACACCTAATGGCATCATCGACAAACTTATGGATTACGACGACTACATCACAGACCCTACTGTGCAGGCTTTGCGTGAGAAGTTGTATTCGTAGCATAAGGGTTCGCCTATAGACTTACGATCCCTAGCACTTGATCTCTTGAGTGCTAGGGATTGTTCTATCATTACAGCACAATTATGCCCCGACATCAACAGAGGCTCGACAAGAGGCGATAGGGTAATCTAGGTTGGATAGTATTTATCTCGATTATTATCGTAATTATAACGAACCAAGATAAACCTTACATTGTTATTCTATCGAATTATCGTTCGTCTTACAAGATGGAGCGAGAGATCACCAAACTTGATTAAAATTATCTTAGATACATAAATGGCAGAAGAGAAAGATGAGAAGCGAAGGTTTCGCTTCAATGAGATGTGGTTTTATGGGATAGTCTTATTAACTCTTGGCTTATTATTTCTCCTAGATGGGACTTTTTCGGCATCAAAGGAGATGAGTTGGACGGAGTTTAAGCGTATTGCTCAGAAAAATGCATTCAGTGAGATGACTTTCGACAAAGCCACTAGCGAGGTAAAGGCCATCGTTAATCGCGGTATGATCGATAGTGTATTTAGTGGGGACGAGTTAGCGATTGCTCGTAAGGATCCCAGTGCTTTGATCATCAAGACCTATGCTCCTACAGTAGATAAGTTCAGCGAGTTTTATGACGCTAATGCACTTAGTGGTAAGGTTACCTATGTAAATAGCAAAGGAGGCTTTTGGACCATACTCCTCAGTGTAGGGCCTACTATCCTCCTTATCGCCTTTTGGATATGGATGATGCGTCGATCTATGGGAGGTGGCAGTGGTTCTGGTGGTATGGGAGGGATCTTCTCTATCGGTAAGAGCCGAGCCAAGATGCACGACAAGAGCAAGATGTCCGTGACTTTTGCCGATGTCGCTGGCCTACATGAAGCCAAAGAGGAGGTTGAGGAGATTGTCCATTTCCTCAAAAATCCCGATAAGTACACACAACTAGGTGCCAAGATCCCCAAAGGAGCCTTACTTGTAGGCCCTCCGGGAACGGGTAAGACTCTGCTTGCTAAGGCTGTTGCCGGTGAAGCCCATGTTCCCTTCTTCTCTCTCTCGGGCTCAGACTTTGTAGAGATGTTTGTAGGTGTAGGTGCTAGCCGTGTAAGAGATCTATTTGCTCAAGCCAAAGAGAAAGCCCCTTGCATCATCTTCATCGACGAAATCGATGCCGTAGGTAGAGCACGTAGCAACGGACAAAATCTTGGGGGTAATGACGAGCGTGAGAATACCCTTAACCAACTACTAACGGAGATGGACGGCTTCGGTACCAATAGCGGGATCATAGTACTTGCAGCGACAAACCGTGTCGATATTCTTGACGGAGCACTAACACGTGCAGGTCGTTTTGATCGACAGATATTTGTCGATCTACCAGACATAAATGACCGCAAGGAGATTTTTACCGTACACCTCAAGGGTATCAAAGTAGACAGTAGCCTTGACCTCGATTTGCTAGCACGTCAAACACCGGGTTTCTCGGGTGCCGACATCGCCAATATCTGTAATGAGGCTGCCCTCATTGCCGCACGCAAAGAGCAAGAGTTTGTCACCAAAGACGACTTTATGAATGCTGTAGACCGCGTTATCGGGGGGCTGGAGAAAAAGAATGCTATCACTACGGCAGACGAGCGACGTAGTATTGCTATTCACGAGGCTGGTCATGCCGTAGTAAGTTGGTTCTTGGAGTATGCCAACCCGCTAGTTAAGGTTACAATTGTCCCTAGAGGGAAAGCACTTGGTGCCGCATGGTATCTACCCGAGGAAAGGCAAATAACGACAACACAAGCCCTCCTAGATCAGATGTGTGCGACCCTTGGGGGACGTGCTGCCGAAGAAGTATTCTTGGGACGTATCTCTACAGGTGCAGCCAACGACTTGGAGCGTATTACCCAACTGGCCTACGCTATGGTGGCTTATTATGGTATGAGTGATAGACTCCCTAATGTAAACTACCATCGTATGCAAAACGAGGGTTATGGTATCTCAAAACCATATAGCGACCATACGGCCGAGACGATAGATACTGAGGTAAATAAGTTGATTGCAGAGCAGTATGAGAGAGCGAAGCAGTTACTTCTAGAAAAAGCCGAGGGGCATAAAGCCCTTAGCGACCTATTGCTCGAGAGTGAGGTCATATATACAGAGGACGTTGAGCGTCTACTCGGCAAAAGACAATGGGCCAGCAGAGCCGATGAGATTGTTGCAGCCAAGGAAGAGAGAGAGAAGGCTGAGCAGGCATCAGAGCCAGCAAACGATCCCGATGACAAGGACCTCAACCCAAATATCGAGGTAACCCCTAGTCTATAACGATAAGATAGGATACCGAGCCTAAGAAGCGACATCGCCTAGGCATCGGTATCCTATTATTATGCACAAACAATCCATTTACATACATATTATGAGTGAATTAGCCAAGAGAGCCATATTCGGTAGCCTCTATGTTATTATTATGCTTAGTGCTGTATTGCTCAAGAGTCCAGCACTATTCCTTACGGTATTCTCTTTTCTTGCTTTCGTGGGCATGTGGGAATATGCCACCCTCTCGGGAATACATAGGACGCGACAACTAAGGGTAATTTTTGATGCACTGATGTCTATCTACCTTGTCATAGCAGTCTATGTTGCCAGTATCTTTAACCTAGGCTTATTGCTACTTCCTTTCTTAGCCTACATCGTCTACATTACGATACGCTCAATGTATAGTAACAGAGAGCAACAGCCAGCAGAGTTGTCAAAGACGATATTCGGACACATCTACATCACACTCCCCCTCATGGTGGCTAGTTTCTTGCATAGCCCAAGCCTTTTTGATACCTCTAGCACATTCTTGTCAACAGGTCAAGCCACACTTCTCCTAATGCTCGTATGTATATGGAGTAATGATACCGGAGCCTTTATTGCTGGCAGTCTACTTGGTAAGCACAGACTCTTCCCTAGCCTATCACCCAAGAAAAGTTGGGAAGGTTTTTGGGGCGGAATGTTCTTCTCTGCACTTGCATGTTGGTTAATCGTTACTTTCGTTGCACCCGATCTAATGTGCCCGATACGTGCTATTGGTGTGGGTATCCTTATCTCTGTCTTCGCTACTTGGGGCGATCTATTTGAGTCTATGCTCAAACGTAACGCAGGAGTAAAAGACTCGGGTGCTATCATACCGGGACACGGAGGGATACTCGATCGCATCGACAGTATTCTGTTTGTAATACCTATGGTAAGTTTAACTCTGTGGGTCATCGAACTTTTACAAACCAGCCATTGTGCTATCTAGTATGCAGAAGTCTTATAAATCTATCATCTACGCCCTTGGTCTAGGGCTTATCCTTACGGGACTTACTTCATCTTGTGGGGCTCGTAAGAACGAGCGTTTTACGACAACTCAAGACTATCAGCCACGCAAACGTGAGTTTAGAGGTGCTTGGTTACCTACGATATTCCGTAGCGAATATATGGGACTAAGCCGTAGCGAGGGTCGTCAAGTCCTCTCCAATCGTATTGAACTCCTTAAACGCACAGGTTGCAACGTCGTGCTATTCCAAGTAAGAGCAGAGGCCGACGCGTGGTATCGTAGCAATTACGAGCCTTGGAGTAAATACTTCAGCGGTGAGCAAGGCAAAGAGCCACAGGAGAGTTGGGATCCTCTTGCTTTCGTTATAGAGGAGTGTCACAAGAGAGGTATGGAACTACACGCTTGGGTTAATCCCTATCGAGGAGCCTCCAACGCTAAAGCCAAACTCTCGCCCAAGCACCCGGCATCACTACACCCAGAGTGGTTCATTCGCTACAACAACCAATTAGTACTAGACCCGGGTAACTCCGAGGCTCGTAAACACGTCCTCAAGGTGATGCACGACATCGTTAGTCGTTATGATGTAGATGCCTTGCACCTAGACGATTACTTCTATCCTTATCCTGCGGCAGATGGCTCAGACTTCCCCGATGATGAGAGTTTCAGTGCCTCGGGTCTAACGGCAGGGTACCGTCCCGAGGACAAAGCCTCTTGGCGTAGAAGCAATGTTAATATCCTCATTCACGACATACGTCAAATGTTGTTACGCACCAAGCCTTGGGTACGTTTTGGGATTAGTCCCTTTGGGATCTATCGCAACCTAACTAGCGATAGTAAGGGCAGTGCTACCAAAGGTCTTCAGTGCTACGATAATCTCTATGCCGACGTCGTACACTGGGCAAACGAAGGCTGGATAGACTATGTTGCCCCACAGATCTATTGGAATATTGGTTACGAAGTAGCAGACTACGAAGTGCTAACGAACTGGTGGAGTAATGCCATAAGCAACAAAGACGTACAACTCTACATCGGGCAGGACGTCAAGCGTACACTAGATGCCAACCAACTAAACACAAAGTTGCTACTCAGTGCGGCTCTTAGTGAGGGGAACATCTTTTGGCCCGGTGACGAACTAGTACGGAACTACAAAGATGTCTCAGAGGAACTACGTACGCTCTATTATAGATACCCAGCATTACTCCCTGAGTACAAATCGTTGCTAGGGAAGACACAAAGACCTCAGAAGTTGTCTGTCGTGTGGGAAGATCGTAATGAAGATGGACACCTCTTGATGTGGAATGACGAACGTATCGCAGGCGATCCCGAGAGCCCTAATTTCTATATCGTCTATGGCTTTCCTCCGGGTCAAAAGCCTGACATCAAGAAGCACGAGTACATTATGAGTATCTCTAGTACTCCGCAGTATAAACTCCCTACAATCAATAGGCGAACCAAATACACATTCTTAGTTACGTCTGTGAATAAGTTTTGGCAGGAGAGCAAGCCCTACAAAATAGAGGTTAAACTCTAATCCTTACGATACCGATCTCGGTCTATATAGATCCTATCACTACCGAATGCAAGAGTTGGTACCCTCCCGAGGGTATCAACTCTTATTCTATCGACAAATCGCAAGCATCACAACACATATAGCATTACCCTAGGTCATAATGTTGTTCCCAAAAGATGGGTGATTACGTACCTTAAGGATAGAGAAATTACTAACTAACCCAACAACAAGACCTCAATCAAGACAAGCCACACCAGTCGTTCCTTCTATACGCTCCTCGGAACTTTCGGAACAACCTAGGCTTCGCGAGTAATCGAACCTCTAATTCTCTAAGCACACTTTCCTAGCCTTTCTTTTCCTCATACACTCCCCCAAGAATACCTAAACGCAAGACCCTAGACAAAGCACCCCGAAGAGTCTAAGCACTCTAACGAGTGTATGTATCGAGATCTAAGTATCGAGGCGTGGCGGATAAGCGTCAAGACACGACGCTTATCTGCCAAGACACGATTTTTATCCGTCAAGCCTTGACGCTTAAAAATCAAGGCTTGACACTTAGATTAGCTCGATAGTATTAGGCATATTAAATCCCCTTTCTCCCAAACAAACACTCCGTACGATCTACAATATGAGTGAATGTAACGAGCGAGCGTATAAGTACTAGGCCTTAAAGATTACAAACCTAGATTAGTACATAAAATACGTACCTTTGTATATCAGATTTAAGACATTAGCAAAGACATAACCCAAAAACCTAAGCATGTCATACCAAAAAAATACGATCCTATTAAGTACTAGCCTACTCGCCTGCCTACCACTATATGCCCAGCAAAAGGACAAGGAAGAGCCACAAAGCAAGAAACTCAAAGAGGTTGTCGTACAAGGCGAGAAGCGTCCCGTCGGCGTTAGTAGCGTTGCGAGTAAACTTAACGCAAGTAAGATCGACCAAAGCACAGGACAAAGCCTTGCCGCCATGCTGGAGAAGATCAGTGGCCTCAGCAGTATACAGACAGGTGTCGGGACAGCAAAGCCCGTCATACATGGTATGCACGGCAATCGTATCCTCATCGTTAATAATGGAGCCAGACAAAACGGACAGCAGTGGGGCGAGAGTCACGCACCTGAGTTGGATATGAGCAGTAGTGATGCCGTCTATGTAGTCAAAGGTGCCGAGAGCGTACGTTATGGCTCTGAGGCTATGGGCGGTGTCATCGTTATGGAGCCTAAGAGCCTACCTTATCACCTTAGGCAGGTAGAGGGTAAGGTCAATCTATTGTATAGTGGTAACGGGCGACGCTATGGAGGTAACACCCTCATCGAGGGGAGCCTTGGCAAAGGACAGCATATCGCTTGGCGTGCCCAGGGGAGTTATACCAACGGAGGCGATCGCTACACGGGCAAGTATATACTCAACAATACGGGAGAGAGAGCGCAAAACTTCGCTTTGGCTCTCGGTGGACGCTATCGACATACGAGACTCGAATTGTTCTATAGTCGCTACGATGCAGAGCAAGGCATTATGCTCGCAGCACAAATGGGCAACGTCGATGCCCTCAAGGAGCGTATCGCAATAGGACAACCGCTTGTCTTCACACCTTGGACAAGACGCATAGACTTCCCCAAAGAACATGTCGTACACCACAACCTCACTACTCGACTTGAGTACGATACCCATAGCCTGGGAACGCTTCGCTACCAGTTCACGTGGCAAGACGATGCTCGCAAAGAGTACCGCATTAGACGTAAAGATAGTTCGATCCCCGAGGTTGATCTAAGGCTCAAGAGCCAACAGCATCAACTGAGATGGACGTGGCAACCCAATCCATGGCAAAGTGAGGCAGGGGCTCAATACCAACATATCAACAATTACAGCATAGCCGGGAATGGTATCCCCCCGATTATACCCAATTATGTAGAGGATAGTTGGGGTGTCTATGCGATACAGCGTTATCAAGGGAAGCAATGGGGACTTGAGGGCGGCCTAAGACTTGATGGGCAACGTACCTCTGCCGCAGGTTACAACCTTGTCGGGCAATACTATGGAGGCGAACGAAGTTTTACCAACTTCACCTACAGTCTAGGCGGTAGAGTACAATTGGCACGAGGCTTAACGCTCCGTAGTAACCTAGGTGCTGCTTGGCGTGCTCCTCACGTGCATGAGTTGTACAGCAATGGTAGCGATCATGGCACTGCAGCCTTTGTACGTGGTGACGACCAACTCAAGAGCGAGCAAAGCCACAAATTTATTACCTCACTCATATATAGGAATAGTAAGTTGTCAATCAGTATAGACGCTTACTTGCAGTGGGTACACAATTATATATACGATGCTCCCCAGAAGAATGCCGATGGGACACCTATGCTCGTCCCCCTACTCTCGGGTACTTATCCGGTCTTCCAATTCTTGCAGACCGATGCATTCTTCCGTGGTTTTGACCTTGAGGCTAAGTGGGAAGTGATGCCTTGGTTAAGTTATGAGTTACGCACAGCCCTCATTCTTGCCAACGAACAGAAAACTAAGGCATACCTCCCCTACATACCTCCGATGCGTATAGACCATAGTCTATCCATCAAACTACCCAAGTATAGTAGATCCCTCGACAGCGACTTGACTCTAGGGCATCGCTACGTAAGCAAGCAAACGAGATTTGACCCATACAAAGATCTAACGACAGATACCCCACCAGCCTACCACCTACTCAGTGCCGAACTCAGTTGTACGTGGAGCCTCAATCGTTACGGACGTGAACTAGGCTTGCGTATCATAGCGGACAATCTGCTGAATGCACACTACAAAGAGTACACCAACAGGGCTAGGTATTACAGCCACGACCTAGGACGTGATATACGGATACTACTCAGTTACAAATTCTGATCACTAAGTACCCCAACATACGATAAGGGCAGTACCACACATCGTGGCACTGCCCTTATTATATTTGATTATTTACCTTGTATCTGCTCTAGGCGACTAGTGAGATGCACTCACAGCCTCTTCTTTGCTTCCTTTCCCTAGGACAGCACTCAACCATAGATAGCCCACTATTCCCGAGGCTATAGTACCAGCGAAGATACCAAGTTTCGCCTGATTGAGATATTCCTCAAGACCCACACCATACGAGAGGGAAGCAATAAATAGAGATACGGTAAAACCGATACCACCAAAGACACTAAGCGGAACAAGTCGCTTCAAGGTCATACCCGTAGGCCATGGACTGATACCCAAACGTATCGCCACCCAAGTGAATAGGGTGATACCGACAGGCTTCCCAACGAAGAGTCCTAGGAAGATCGCCAAAGGAACGCCCATAAGCCCATCACTAGAGATCTCTCCAAAAGAAACTCCCGAGTTTACGAAGGCAAAAATTGGGAGGATTAGGAACGAAACAATGGGTGAGAGCATATGCTCAATAGTCTGTACGGGACTAACAGAACGACTCAAGGTACTACGCAATACTTGTGTTATCTCCAACTGCTCGTGTGATAGCACCAAAGCACCTTTTGCCTCCTTATGGTCTTGTGTAAGTGCCGAGAAATGCTCACGCAAGGCTAGTTGCAGATTATCAATACGTACCTTGGTACTCATCGGTACACATAGGGCTACTAACACCCCTGCAATAGTCGTATGAATACCCGATAGTAGGAATAGTTGCCATACGATAAAGAAGGTCAGCATATAGAAAGCCGGATGCTCTACCCCAGCCTTACCCGAGAGAGCAATTATGCCCAACACACCAAAGGCAAGCAACAGAGGTAACCATGCCACACCACTACTATAAAAGGTAGCGATCACAATAATACCCCCAATATCATCGACCACAGCAAGAGCCATAATGAAGACACGTAGTGAGGTCGGCACACGACTGCCGAGTGCTCCTATGAGGGCGAGAGCGAAGGCTATATCCGTAGCCATAGGTATGGCAGCCCCCAAAGCCCCGGGGTTCTCGTGCTGTACGGCAAAGAAGCATAGCACTGGGACGATTATTCCGCCCATCGCAGCGATGACGGGTAGTAGACTTTTCTTGACACTACTGAGCTCGCCAACCGCCATCTCTTGCTTGATCTCTAGTCCTACATTAAAGAAGAAGAACGCCATCAAGAAGTCATTGACAAAAGCCGCAAGGTTCATCGTATGCCCATGGTGGGCGAAGAGTTCAAACCCGAGTATCTTAACCTCTATGGGATAGTTAAGTAACTCTTGATAGTAACTGTTCCATGGTGAGTTGGCAATAAATACCGCAACGAGTGCAGCCACAAAAAGTAGTATGGTTGCATTCGGCTTAGGTATCGACATTTGTCGAAGTGGGTTCAAGATGTCAAATTTCTTACTCATAGTCTATGTATCGTAATCTTATTTTGTCTTATGATGATTTTATCCGAGTTCGGAGATATAGTTGAGTTGTCCTTGGTTCATTATCTTTATTTTCTTGCCCTCAAGCGAGAGTATGCGTTCGGAGGTAAAAGCCGATAGTGTGCGACTAACGTTACTTGGGGTCATATAACTCAAGGCTGCTAGATCGTTACGGCTTAGTTGTATTTTGAGCGTATAATCATCTTCTTCGTAACCATACAAGTCGGCAAGGAATAGTAAAGTCTCTGCCAAGCGTCCTCTCATTTGCTTCTGCATTAGGCAAATGTTGCGTTGCTCTTGCTGATTGATCTCTCGTGCCAAAGCATTGATCACAAAGCGACATATCGCCACGTTTTGATGTAGGATCTTCTCCAAGACATCAATCTCCAACTTGTAGAGCGTCGTGTCGCTATAAGTCTCTGCATTGTAATGATGCTTACCATCTGTAAAGTAGGGACGTATGTTGAAAAAATTCCCCGGCCTTGCTAGATGAATGTAAGCATTCCCCCCTATACCCTCTCGATAAACTTTGACGCTACCCTCTACCAAATAATAGAAATAATCGACGCGTTCGCCTTTATTATAGATACGGGTACGCTTGGGTAGATGCTCAACAACCGCTGTCCTAATGATAAGGTCACGTTGCCCCTCTGTGAGTTTATCAAAGAGTGGCAAAGAGCGTATTAGTTTCTCTTTGTCTGTTTGTAGCATACGTATCAAGCGTAATCTTACCTTTAAGTGAAGTGTACCAACTCCCTCGGGAGTCGTTATGATTAAATTTAATTATACGCAAATATACGCTTTATATCCAAATATCGCAATAAGAGCAGGTAATTTATTGTCTTAGCGACATATTTACTCATTGCCCGAGTATAGCACAAGACGGTATAAAGGCTCATAATTCCTTGCCCTGCAATAGCCCAAAGAACAACACCGCACTATGCTCTGCTATACGCCAAGGCTTGACGCACAAAAGTCAAGACGTGACGCATAGCCGTCAAGACGTGATTTCTATGCGTCAAGGCTTGATCTTCACATTACGCAAGTAGGCAGGCTGTAATGTAATACCCTTATATTGCGATATATAAATACCTTGTAATGGGTAGCAAATAGAGGTCCTGCTCTCTGTCGTGATGTTTATCCGACTATATTCCTTATATTTGCGATACAATCCTAACACGCAATGAAAAATAGTAAACATTATCCTTGGCTCGTTGTAGCCCTCCTATGGGTCGTTGCTCTGCTTAACTATATGGATAGGCAGATGCTCTCAACGATGAAAGAGGCGATGAGCCTTAGTATTCCTGAGTTACAGAGTGCTCAGATGTTTGGTAATCTGATGGCTGCCTTTATGTGGATCTACGGACTTGCAAGCCCCTTCGCAGGAGCAGTAGCAGACAGAGTCAATCGTAAGTGGCTTATCGTCATCAGCCTATTTGTATGGTCTAGTGTAACTCTGTTGATGGGGCTAACACACGACTTTGAGAAACTCTATGCCCTCCGAATGGTGATGGGACTTAGTGAGGCTATGTATATCCCAGCAGCCCTTGCTTTGATAGCCGACTTCCACACGGGTAAGAGTCGATCGCTCGCCGTAGGTGTACACATGACAGGTCTATACGTGGGTCAAGCCCTTGGGGGCTTTGGGGCATTACTCTCAGATACCTTCAGTTGGGAGAAGACCTTTATTTACTTCGGCTTATTCGGGGCTGTTTATGCTCTTGTACTGGCATTCTTACTCCAAGAGACAGACTCACAGATAGAGCGTATCAAACAAAAGCCAGAGGTCAAAGCAGGAGAACAAACAGGCTTTGGCAACATCGTGGCGAGTTTTGGTAAGATCCTTACCTCTGTGCCATTCTGGGGTATGCTTATCTTCTTCACAGCGACGAGCCTACCCGGCTGGGCGACCAAAAACTGGCTCCCCACACTCTTTGCCAATAACCTTAATCTCGATATGACCCTTGCAGGCCCTATCTCAACAGCCACGATAGCCCTCTCTTGCTTTATTGGGGTCTTTGTCGGTGGGGCTATTAGTGACCGATGGGTACTCACCAACGTCAAGGGACGCGTATATACCTCGGCAATGGGTCTAGCGATGATGGCTCCTGCTCTGTTGCTCTTGGGCTTTGGGCATTCGTACGTAAGTGTTATCGGGGGTGGCTTCTTGTTTGGCTTTGGTCTAGGCTTCTTTGACACCAACAATATGCCTATACTTTGTCAATTCTTCTCATCTCGCTATCGCTCTACGGCGTACGGCGTTATGAATATGAGTGGTGTCCTTGCTGGTGGCTATATCACCAAAGCCTTGGGTAAGTCTACCGATGCAGGTAATCTTGGTTCGGACTTCGCTATTATGGCTGCTGTGGTTGCCGTCGTAGTCCTCATACAACTCCTAATCCTCAAGCCACAAACCGACAATATGGTCGAGGATTAGTCCCATACAATGCAGTTAAATCTCAACAACTAGATAAAACAAATCCATGGAAAAGATCATCGGGCTCATCAACGCCCCATTTACGCCCTTTGACAATGAGGGTAAGGTTAACCTAGCACCTATACCAGAGTATTGTGCTTTGCTTGTACGCTCAGGACTCAAAGGAGTGTTTATCAATGGTTCGTCGGGTGAGGGCTATATGCTCAGTGACGAGGAACGTATGCAACTCGCCGAGGAGTGGGTACGTGTAGCCCCCAAAGACTTCAAGGTTATCGTACACGTAGGTAGTACCAGCCTAATGAGTAGTTGCCGTCTTGCTGCTCACGCAGAGAAGATCGGGGCATGGGGTATAGGTGCAATGGCAACACCATTCCCCAAGATGGGTAGCATCGAGCAACTTGTGCAGTATATAGAGCCTATGGCTGCTGCTGCTCCCTCACTACCATTCTACTACTACCATATCCCAGTATTCAACCAAGCCTTCCTACCTATGCTTGACCTCTTGAAGGCTGTTGATGGTCGTATCCCCAACTTCGCTGGTATCAAGTTTACCAACGAGGCTCTCTATGAGTACAACCAGTGTATGCTCTATAAGGACGGTAAGTACGATATGCTCCATGGTCAAGATGAGACTATCCTCTCTTCGCTAGTTATGGGAGGAGCACAAGGAGGTATCGGTGGCACGACCAACTACAATGCACTCGTCCTCAATGGCATCATAGAGGCTTGGAAAGCCGGAGATATAGAGAAGGCTCGTGAGTTACAAAACTATGCTCAGGCTGTTATCAATGTCATCGCTCGCTATCGTGGTAACATCTGTGCTGGTAAGCGTATTATGAAACTTATCGGGCTAGACCTAGGGCCCAACCGTAAGCCTTTTATGAATATCACGGACGAGGAAGAGGCTAAGATCAAGGCAGAGTTGGAGGAGATCGACTTCTTCAACCGTTGCAATAAGTAAGCGATCCAAGGCTATAAACGAAGTAATCCCTAGGTACTCAAACGTAGTACCTAGGGATTATCTTTTGCCCACAAAACACTTACTTACCGATGATCGCAGGCTATACTCGTGTATATACCTTACAATGTTTGCTCAAACACAGAGCAACAAAGCAGGCGAGCGATAGGTCACTATGCCTTAGACGGGGCATTCGGGGCCTTATCGCCCAACTCACAAAGGACAAACTGCTCGATCGTAGAGGCGAAAAAGCGATGCTCCAATGAGTGGATACGCTCTGCCAAGGTATCGGCTGTATCCTCGGGATAAACGGGGCAAGTCGCCTGCAATAAATAGCGACCCTCGTCGTAATGCTCATTTATTATATGAATGGTTATCCCCGATTGCTTCTCTCGATTGGCTACTACCGCCTCATGAACATGATGCCCGTACATACCCTTACCGCCATAATTAGGGAGCAAGGCTGGGTGTATGTTGATGATACGCCCCGGGAAAATATCAAGCCAAGGCTGCGTAACGAGGTTAAGATACCCAGCAAGTATTACGACATTCACTCCATAGTCCCTAAGTACTGCGAGGGGCTTCTCCCCCGACTTCATCTCAACATTAGTATAGACGAAACTGGGTACTCCTAGTTTTTTTGCCCTCGCTAGCACCCCTGCGTCTGGCTTATTACATAGTACACAAGCAACTTGAATACAGTCACTTGTCGAGAAATACTTAATAATCGCTTCGGCATTAGTCCCACTCCCCGAAGCCAAGATTGCTAGTTTATTCATTTTCTTTTACTAACTTTGCCTGCACAAATAGCCGAACATTGTGCAGTCCCACTCTTTAAGGGTCTGTTTGATAGTGGCACAAAGATACAGATAACTAAGTAATAACGTGTAATATAAAACAGAAAAGATTATGTCACAAATTCAAGAAAAGGTAACTGAGATTATCGTTGATAAGTTGAACTGCAGTGCAGACGAAGTAACTCGTGAAGCAAGTTTCACGGCTGATCTAGGCGCAGACTCTCTTGATACAGTAGAACTCATCATGGAGTTTGAGAAGGCTTTTGACACTCAGATCCCTGACCAAGACGCACAAAACATCAAGACTGTAGGTGACGCTATCGACTACATCGAGAGCAAACTAGGTTAATCCCCTATATCCCAACAACAGACTATGGAACTCAAAAGAGTTGTCATCACAGGTCTTGGAGCAATCACTCCCCTTGGCAAAACCAAGGACGAGACTTGGGAAGCACTCAAGGCGGGCAAGAGTGGGTGTGGTCCTATCACACTCTTCGATGCTTCTAAGCACAAGACATTCTTCGCTTGCGAAGTCAAGGACTTCAACGTAGGCGATTATATGGACCGTAAGGAGGCACGCAAGTTAGACCGCTTCGCTCAGTTCGCCATGGTCGCAGCTGATGAGTCTATCATCGACTCTAAGTTGGACTTAGAGCAAGAAGATAAGACGAAGATTGGGGTTATTGTAGCAAGTGGTATCGGAGGTCTCAACACCTTTGAGGAAGAGATTATGGGCTATGATAAGGAGAGAGGCCCTCGCTTCAATCCTTTCTTCATTCCGAAGATGATCAGCGACATCGCTGCTGGTCATATCTCGATGAAGTATGGCTTCCATGGTCCCAACTACTCTACGGCAAGTGCTTGTGCATCTAGTACTAATGCATTGATCGACGCAGCACACCTAATACGCTTAGGTAAGGCAAACGTGATCCTTGCAGGAGGTGCCGAGGCTAGTATCTGTGCTGCAGGTGTAGGAGGCTTCAATATGATGAACGCTCTCTCTACTCGTAATGACGAGCCCGAGAAAGCCTCACGTCCTTTCTCTGCAAGCCGTGACGGCTTCGTGATGGGCGAGGGTGCTACCGTAATGGTCCTCGAGGAACTAGAGCACGCCCTCAAGCGTGGAGCACACATCTATGCAGAACTTGTCGGTACAGGCTTGTCTGCAGATGCTTATCACTTGACAGCAACTCACCCCGAGGGATTAGGTGCTAAACTTGTAATGACCAACGCCCTAGAGGACGCTGGATTGAAGCCTGAAGAGATCGACTACATCAACGTACACGGCACATCAACGCCCGTGGGAGATGTGAGTGAGATGAAGGCAATCAAGGACGTCTTTGGGCCACACGCTTACGAACTAAACATCAGTTCGACCAAGAGTATGACGGGTCACCTACTAGGTGCTGCTGGTGCTCTAGAAGCGATGGTTGCCGTTAAGGCAGTTGAGGAGGACATCGTACCTCCTACGATTAACCATGCCGAGGGTGATGAGGATCCAGAGATCGACTACAAACTCAACTTTACCTTCAATAAGGCTCAAAAGCGTCCCGTACGTGCTGCCTTGTCAAACACGTTTGGTTTTGGTGGTCACAACGCAAGTGTTATATTTAAGAAATATCAGCCCTAAGAGCATTACCAAAGTAGGTCGCTACTGACGTATGATTCGTAAACTGATCAACACAATCCAAAGGCTCTTCGGTCGCAACACCGAAGAGCCTTTGCTACGCCTCCCCAAACTACTAGGATTTAGCCCGAGAGAGTGGAGGTATTATGAGATTGCATTCACTCACAGCTCGGCAAGTGAGATAGATGAGGAAGGCTTCAAGGTAAACAACGAACGTCTTGAGTTTCTAGGTGACAGTGTACTCTCGACAGCAATGAGCCATCACTTATATATTGCCTATCCGCACTGGGACGAGGGTGCTATGAGTAAAAGGCGTGCAGCACTTGTCAAGCGAGCCGTCAATAACGCTGTAGCCAAGAAGATGGGACTTGACACGATGTTACGCACCAAGAGTGACAACAACCGCATCGGTGTCGATGTCTATGGCAACACCCTAGAGGCTCTTATTGGAGCTATATTCTTGGATCGCGGATACGCCGTAGCAGAGCGATTTGTTCATTTGCGTATATTACCACTCTTCCAAGAGTTGGAGGAGAGCCTTGTCGAGAAAACAACCAACTATAAGAGTCTACTACTAGAGTGGGTACAGCAACACCATTTAGACCTAGACTTCAGAATGCTTGCTGAGCCTAAGCGTTCGGGAGGGACTTTTGTCTGTGCTATATATATAGATGCCAAACGCATTAGCATAGGACGAGGAAGCAACAAAAAGGAAGCACACCAAGAGGCTGCACACTTAGCCTTAGAGGCACTCAAAGCAGCCGATCCCAACATCGCTAGAGAGATATCGGAGCATAGTTCACTAGAGGCCCAGCGATAAGAAATTGTGTATTCCTGTAAAACGAACGAAGGCTATGATCCTAGACAATCATAGCCTTTGTTCTCTCAGGGAACAGTCCAAACACACCAAAACAAACATATTGCAAGATATACAAACACGAATAATACACTTTAACCCAAACAAAGAGTAATCAACAAAGACTATTCAGACTTTCATAGACTTAGTTTATACAAATTCTTAAAGCCGTATATACTATATTATTTAACAAATAACTAACTTTGTAAATATGAACAAATACTTCAGAGTCGCGAGTATCTCTTTCTTGGGAGTTTCCTCTCTACTTTTCTCGGCTTGCATTAGTCGCAATCATAGGGAGCAGCAAAAAGCTAGCATCTCTATCCCCGGCTATATTGTAGAGCCTAAGGAACAACTGGAGTATGTCGTTCGTCACTACTGGGACACGATAGATCTCAGTGATAGTTTGTGGCTAGAGCAGCCCGAGGTTTTGGAGGCTAAGTTTGTAGATTACTTCTCTCTGCTTAGTGACCTTCCGAAGCCTTCGCACAAACTTTTGCTTACGCCACTTGAGAGACTAGACGGGGCTATGCTCCTTGAGGCTCTCAGTTACTATCGTCGCTATTACTACGAGCCAGACTCGCCACTTGCCGATGATGAGTTGTATCGCTACGTTGTGGTTTGGGCCATACAGTCGCCCAAGGTGCCCAAAGCACACCAAGATGTAGCACGCGAACTCCTCAAAGGGCTACAACGAAACCGTGTAGGTCACAAGGCTACAGACTTCGTCTATGCCAACGACTCTACTAGTTTGAGGCTTCTTCCTCTGCGTCAAGAATTACTGCTTCTCATCTTTGGAACCAGTAAATGCCATGCTTGCGAAGCAATACACAACTATATACGCCAAAATCCGGTATATAGTCGCCTTGCCTTAGGAGGGAAATTGAGGGTACTAACTGTTTACGTACAGAGCAGTGGCGAGGAGAAAAATATCTTCGCAACTGACAGTCTACGTCCGGAGTGGCACAACCTCGGCTTAGATGTACGTGATAGTATAATAAACAACCGGCTATACGACATTAAGAGTAGCCCAACCATCTATCTCCTGGGCAAAGGGGGAAAGGTTTTATTACGTGACCCCAAGCCTAGCAAACTAACAGAGTATCTAACGCATTATGAAGAAAAGTAAACACAGTATAGAACTATGCTCCCGTATCGTAAAGGCAGGACATCGTGTCTATTTTGTTGATGCTAAAGTAGACGTCTATGGACAACGCTTCGTTGCTATAAGCGAACTAAAACATAACCAAGGGAACAATACCCGCGAACGGCAACGTGTACATATATACGAGGAAGATATGCCTAAGTTTCTAGACGCTATGGGTGATGCACTCACAGCACTAGCAGAGGAGCGTAAAGCACGTGCTGGTATGGAAGACGAACCGACATCTGGTAGCGAACCGACAGAAACAATCAAGTCGGAGACTGCCGAAACTCTCGGGCTTAGCACACCTGCTCAGGTAGACATACCAGCCCTCGATGAGATTATAAACAAGGAAGAGTAACATTGACAAACATTTCTAGACTTGGGCGATGCCTTTTTGCTATTGCCCTATGGCTTTTTGCTGCAACTAAAGTACTAAGTATAGCCTACTCTACTCTTGATGAGGTTACGGGTAACATATATTGGTGGCAAATAGGCTCATTCATTTTCTTTAGTCTTTTGGTCTTCCCTCGTGCCGTAAAGCCCAACGTGGCTTATATCCTACAGTACGAAAGAAAGTCGCTACTACATTGTATGCGTCCGAAGACTTGGCTAATTATGATCTTTATGATAACACTCGGGATTAGTGTCCGTAAGTTCTCCTTGGCTAGTCCTGAGTTTATTTGTGGGTTTTACACGGGCTTGGGTATTTCACTTCTCGGTTGTATTCGTTTTTACCTACGCCCTGTTTACCAACTTATCAAAGGAGAAATATAGTCATGACAGACAACAACGTCTTTGAGGACAAGACCGCAGCCTATTATACCTTAGGTTGCAAACTCAACTTCGCAGAGACCTCTAGCATAGGTCGCAGTTTGCTTACAGAGGGAGTCCGTACAGCAAGAGAAGGAGAGAGAGCCAATATCTGTATCATAAACACTTGCTCGGTGACAGAGTTGGCCGACAAGAAATGTCGCTATATGATACGCAAGGCTCGCCGAGAACACCCCGGTGCTTTTATCATCGTTACAGGTTGCTACGCACAAATAGCCCCCCAAGAGGTTGCAAGCCTTGAGGGGGTAAACCTTGTTATAGGTGGCGAGAGTAAACTAAGTATCAAGGAGCATCTACGCAACTTGGGAGAGTTGCGAGCCGAAGAAAGGTTACTCATCGCAGGAGCGACAAAAGACATCAAGACCTTCCAGATAAGTTCGTCTAGTGACGAGCGTACTCGTCATTTCCTCAAAGTACAAGACGGCTGCGACTATCATTGCAGTTATTGTACTATACCCAAGGCAAGGGGTAAGAGTCGTAACGGCTCTATTGAGGAGATCGTGCGTGAGGCAGAACGTATTGTATCGGAGGGAGGACTAGAGATCGTCCTAACGGGTGTCAACATCGGCGACTATGGGCGTAGTACGGGTGAGAGTTTCCTCGATTTGCTCAAAGCCCTAGATCAAGTAGAGGGTTTGCTTCGCATTCGCATATCCTCGATAGAACCCAATCTCTTGACCGAGGAAATTATAGACTATTGTGCTACAAGTCCTCGCATAGCACCTCACTTCCATATCCCACTACAAAGTGGGAGTAACGAAGTCCTCAAACTGATGAAGCGTCGCTACACTAGGGAACTATTTAGTTCGCGTATCGCCTACATCAAGCGTCTGATGCCCGATGCTTTCATCGGAATAGATGTTATCGTCGGCACACGAGGAGAAACACCCGAGTACTGGCAAGACTGCCTTGAATATCTCGAAGCCCTAGATTATAGCCAGTTGCACGTTTTCTGTTACTCCGAACGCAAAGGGACATCGGCTCTCAGCATTCAGTATAGCGTCCCTATCAAAGAGCGTCACCGCCGTAGCCAACACTTACAGCGACTAAGTGAGGAGAAACTACGTGCCTTCTACCAGAGCCAACTCGGGAAGCCCCACCGTGTCCTATGGGAAATGGGGCAAGACGAGAAGGGCTATATGAGTGGACTAAGTGATAACTATGTACGTATCGCCAAACCTTACGATGAGTCGTGGATAGGTCGCGTCGAGATGATAACACCTACTAGTATCGCAGAGCACAGCCTACTTTTGATATGAAACACGCCAGAGGGTATTACCTATTCCGAGGTCTGTACACCTTCCTAGCCTATTTACCTTGGTTCCTTATTGAGGCTATAAGTTATGTTATGGCCGCTCTGATGTACGGAGTCGTACGCTACCGCCGTAGTGTCGTAGCGACCAATCTCCGTAATAGTTTCCCCGACAAAACTGCACTAGAGTTACGAGAGTTGTCGTGGGACTTCTACTATCATCTAGCCCATCAGTTTGTCTCGACACCCAAGATCCTATCGCAGTCTGCCGAGGTCGTTAAGGCGAAGCACTTGTTCTTATCGGGGCAAGAGCAACTTGCAGAGGACACACGTGCTGGTGCCAAAGCAATCATACTACTCCTTGGTCATTGTGGCAACTGGGAAGTATTCAGTGCGGCCAACCTCTACCTCAAAGAGCACGGACTACAAACGGAGCAACTATACCGCCCCCTAGATAACAAAGCATTTGACGAGGTACAACTTGCTCTTCGTACTCGCTTCGGAGCGACAACGACCGTCAAAGGTGAGATCGGGCGTAGACTCATAGAGCAAATCCGTAATCCCCAAAGTGAGGTACACGCGATTGCCTTTATTGGGGACCAAACACCGGGAAGACCGCACATAGGTCTATGGACAACTTTCCTACATCAGCCTACCCCTTGGCTTGATGGAGCAGAGCGACTTGCTCGCAAGTACGGACTCCCAGTATATTATGTAGACATCAGACGTCTAAGTAACAGACAGTACTCTGGCGAATTTGTCTGCATCACCAAGGATGCGAGCCAAACACAAGCCAAGGAGATTACCAAGCGTTTCGCCTCACTTCTTGAGGAGAGCATCAAGCGAGATCCTGCCATCTGGCTATGGAGCCATAAACGCTGGAAGCACTTACCCCACCCCAATGATGTTATCGAATAATCCAAGCACAACAGCCTCGGATAAAAGAGTAGCCGTAATTGTCCTCAACTGGAACGGCAAGGCTCTGCTGGAACAATTCGCAGGTAACTGGTCTGCTCTTACTCCCCAGTGGGCAGACCTCATCGTAGTAGACAATGGCTCTAGCGATGACTCTGTGTCTTACCTCGAGCAATACCACCCCGAGATAAACGTACTAAGTTTCTCGACAAACTATGGCTTTGCTGAGGGCTATAACAGGGCTATTGCTCGGCTCGACTACCCGATAGTTGTACTCCTTAATAGCGATGCCGTACTCCACGAGGGTTGGCTAGATCAGCCTTTGAGGCTCTTTGAGGAGAGGAGCGAGATCGTGGCTATTCAGCCCAAGTTAAGAGCCTTCCGTAGTCCTCAAAACTTTGAGTACGCTGGTGCTGCCGGGGGGTATCTCGACGCATTGGGTTATCCTTACTGTGCAGGTCGTTTGTTTGACAATTTGGAGCACGACCACAATCAATACGACAGCATTCGTCCCCTAATGTGGGCTACGGGGGCTTGCCTCATTGTACGTAGATCGGCATACCTAGAGGTAGGGGGATTGGACGCTAGTTTCTTCGCCCACCAAGAGGAGATAGATCTGTGCTGGCGTCTAAGGGCTAGAGGAGGAGAGAT
>JBHAFI010000107.1:0-5807 GCA_041856045.1 Porphyromonas sp.
AGTGCGACCTTAACATTCCTAAGATCCTTCCCTAAGACAGCGAAAGAGCCATCGACAGACAAGGGGAAGCGTGTATCACTACTAAGTAGTCGTAAACTGTAATCTCGGGCATTCGTACTGGCAAGACTAGCGTTCACGCCCGTGTATCGCTGACCTTGATATTCAAGTTGTGCCAACTGTAGGTTCGTTGCTCCACTAGGGTAGTCTACACCCTTAGCCCAGTTGAGGTCGGACTCTACCTCACCGACCAATCGACCGAAGTCTAAACCTAGGATCGGAGCCAAATTAAATCCCGAACTACGTAGCATCGCCTTGAGGCTTTGCCCGGACGTTGAGTGGTTATAATCCGAGGTTATCTGTATCGTTCCTAAGTCCGAAGCCAAAGCCCCCGTAAGAGAGAGAACTGCTGGACGAGGCATACGCAACTGACCCGTATACGCAACCTGACCTAGGGACGATAGACGCTCTAGTAATGCTTTCTCTCCAATGAGTGCTGGGATATACTTGAGGAGGTCGGATAGTTGTCGGGCATCGATCAAGAGTTTTGAGAGATCTAGTCTAAGAGCCTCTAGCCCTCCCAGCGAATTAGTTTCTGCTCCAGCCGAAGCCTTTAAATAGATCTTATTCCCTAGACTTGTCTCGAGATCTTTAAGTTGCAAAGCACTTTGCATACGCTCTAGCGATGCACTCACTCGCAAGGTGTCCCCTGCAACATCTTTGAGTGGAGCGTACAGAGGACTCAGATCTTGCAGTGCTAGGCTGAGGCCCCTAAGGTGTATTTGCTCAATAAGGTTAAGCCCCTTGGCTGCGATATTAAGCCGTGCTTGAGGTATATCGGCATAACTATGGGGCAGATATACCTCGAGATTACTCAAGCGAAGAGTATCTTGATGTAGACTTACAAGGGCTTTGCTGTCCTTGAGCCTAAAGCCCTTGTCGGTGCGAAAAGAGAGTTCGTCGAGGTCAGCCCTAAGGCTATCGGGGCTAAGCAAGAACTTACTGATTTGGAGAGATAGACTATCCAAGTACTCGCGAGGGCTACCACTCGATAGAAGACGCAGAGAGGTATTACGTAGTAGGATATTATGTAGGTCGAGCGTCAGAGTGCTAGGCTCTTGGCTATCGCTACTCAAGGCGTCTATAATAGGCTGGATATTGCTTCGTCCTGTGACGCTATCAATATCGATCAAGAACTTAGCCTCTAGCAGTCGCAGTTTGTTGATAAGTAGACGCTCATCAAACAAAAGAGGTCGCAACTCTAGACCTGCACCTAGATACTTGGCATCGAGAGCAGGTCTTTGTAGACTATCCAGCACCTTGACGTTCAGCAGGCTCAATTCTCTCCAGCCCTCTGCTCCCACTCTAGAGATCAGCACCTTTGTCCCTAGCAGTTGGGTGAGTTCGCGACTTGCTTCCCTACCAGCCCACTCTTGCACTTGGGGGATCCTCAATAGCAGAGAAGGTAAGAAATACAAGAAGCCCAAGATAAAGACTACAATAGTCCCTATCTTGAGCCGTCTAAGTGCTGTCTTACCTAACTGCCACTTGGCCATACTTTACTTGGGAAGTTCCTCAAACTCTACATAATCCTCTGCCTTGGGATTATCAAACTTCTTGGCTGTAATATCGTCCATATCTAGTTTCCCCTGCGTCGTAGCCTTTTGTCCTGCTCCACCGTGTGCCGAGGATCTACTGCCAGCCCTCTCGCCCGTAGACGAAGCACCTCTTTGCCCAGCGGCTCGCATCTGCTCTTGCATTTGCTCCTGCATACGCTTTTGTAGGCTACGGAGTAGTTTTGAGAAGACCCACGCTCGCACACTTGACGAGAAAAAGAAAAGAATGACTGCTACCAATATAAGTAGCAATAGGAGATCCAACATAGTTATTACTGTCTTTGCTTAATTATTCAATATACAAACTCAAGCAGCACTAGGTTTATTACCCTTGGCTGCACTAAGTAGCGAAAGCAAGACGTATGCCACAATGGCGATCGAACAACCAAATATCCCGAAGTAGACGATAGCACTAGCCGAGACTAGCACCAAAATTATCTGAGGTGTTGCCCCCTTAATACCCTTCATCTTGAACGAAAACATAGGCAACTCGCTCACCATAAGGTAGCATAGTAGGACAACTAATAGATACACAAGCCACAGCGTAAGCGTGTCGCCAAGCAAGAGTTTCATTTCATCGAGAACAGACTGTAAGCCAATCCAAAAGAGAGCATTACTCGGCACGGGCATACCGATGAAACTTGTCGTCTGGCGAGTGTCATTATTAAACTTGGCTAGACGCAAAGCAGCAAAGGCTGCGATGAGCAAGGGGAATAGCCCCTCAAAGAAGCCATAGCCATTGAGCCATAAGCCGTGTATCATCATTACAGCCGGAGCCAAACCAAAACTTATAACATCAGCCAAACTGTCTAGGTCTTTGCCAATAGGCGAACTAACACCAAGAGCCCTAGCCACAAGTCCATCAAAAAAGTCAAAGACCGCAGCCAGCACGATAAGCCATGCTGCGATCTCTAGGTCTGCCTCATGCAGAGTATATATTATTGCCAAAGCCCCCGAGAGGAGATTGAGGCAAGTAATACTATTGGGTATATGCTTCTTTATCATACTTATACACCGAGGCTATTCGCTCTATGCCTTGGGTAGCTCGGCAATAAGTGTAACGTTACCGTCTACCTTTTGCCCGAGTTTTACGTGTACTTTGGTTCCTAGGGGCATATATAAGTCTACACGTGATCCGAACTTAATGAAGCCCATATTCTCGTTAATATGACAAGCCTCGCCCTCTTGACTATAAGTGACGATACGTCTTGCTACCGCTCCTGCGATCTGACGCACTAGGACACGATATCCGTCTGCCGTACGTATCACCACAGCCGAGCGTTCGTTGTCGGTGCTTGCCTTGGGTAAATGTGCTGCCATAAAACGTCCGGGCGTATGTGACACGTGCTCTACTACTCCATTTACAGGGATCCAATTGACGTGCTTATCAAATACGTTCATAAAGACAGACACCTGCAAGCAACGCTCACCTAGGATCTGTGTTTCCTCGACCTCCTCGATAACTACTACTTTACCATCGGCAGGGCATACAACCACATCATTACGTTCTGCCATGGGGTGCTTATGGGCTATATAACGGAAGAAGTTTATAACCAAGAGATACAATACGATAGAGATACCGAGTATAATATAGAATACGGTATTTGTCCCGAGGAGGGCATAGGCTGCGAAGTTAATAATGCCCAGTCCTAGAGCAATGCACACGAGTGTGCCTGTTCCTTCTTTGTGAAGTGTCATGGGGTATAAATTTGTACTTTATTTTTATTTAGTCTTAACTATGATGCTTCCTATCCTCGCCTAGTGTGTGATACTATAGCAGACAGGTATAGCATTGCTTAATTTTTGCAAAGATACTGATAATTTCTGTACCTTTTTGTTGAGGTCGTAGTCTTACTCCGCTTTTATCGATAGTTTAGGCTAGTCCTCATCAACGACCAAGTTGTCGATAATGAAACTCTGACGGTCGGGCGTATTCTTACCCATATAGAAGGTTAGTAGTTTTTGCAGATTATCCTCTTTCTTGATCTTAACGGGGTCTAGTTTGATATTCTCCTCACTGATCCAATCCTTAAACTGCTCGGGCGAGATCTCACCAAGACCTTTGAAGCGAGTTACAAGAGCACGTTTGCCTAGTTTCTTGAGAGCCTCTTGCTTCTGCGACTCGTTATAGCAGTAGATGTTTGTTACCTGCTCTTCTGGCTCCTCACTCTCCTCTTTCTTCTTACGGCTACGCTTCTTTGGCTCGCTAGTACGCTCTGCGAAACTCTCCCCTCGACGAGCCTCTTTGGGTAAAAAGACGCGGAAGAGAGGTGTCTCTAGGATATATACGTGTCCTCGCCTTACGAGTTCGGGGAAGAACTGCAAGAAAAACGTAAGGATCAACAAGCGAATGTGCATACCATCATCATCGGCATCGGTGGCTATGATGATACGATTGTAGCGTAAGCCCTCCAAGCCGTCCTCGATATTGAGTGCTGCTTGTAGGAGGTTAAACTCCTCATTCTCATAAACGACCTTCTTGCTCATACCATAGCAGTTGAGTGGCTTACCTCTTAGGCTAAAGACTGCTTGGTACTTAGGATCTCGGCAGGTGGTAATAGAGCCACTCGCAGAGTTACCCTCTGTAATGAAGATACTGGTACGCTCTGGGTCCTTTGCCTTGGGATCATTGTAGTGTACGGTACAGTCCCTAAGTTTCTTGTTGTGGAGATTAGCCTTTTTGGCTCGTTCGCGTGCAAGTTTCGTAATGCCACTCATAGCCTTACGCTCTCGCTCGCTATCCTGTATCTTTTGGAGTAGGATACTAGCGTCCTCGGTATGCTGGTGCAAGTATATGTCGAGTTCGCGTCCTAGATAGTCCCCGATAAACTTCTGTATCGTAGGTCCCTCGGGACCCATATCACGGCTTCCTAGTTTCGTCTTGGTTTGACTCTCAAAGACAGGTTCTTGTACCCTCAGGCTTATGGCAGCGACTATCCCATTACGAATATCACTGTACTCAAAATTCTTATTAAAGAACTCTTTGATCACACGTGCAACAACCTCTCGGAATGCCGTCAAGTGTGTCCCCCCTTGGGTAGTATTTTGTCCATTGACGAAACTATAAAATTCCTCGCCATACTGATTAGCGTGCGTAATGACTACCTCAATATCTGCGGCCTTAAAGTGAATAGGCGTATAGAGTGGTTCCCCAGACATATTGTCGGCAAGCAAATCGACAAGTCCATTCTTACTCACATAACGCTCACCATTGTACACGATCGTAAGCCCTGCATTGAGGAACACATAGTTCTTGACCATCGTCTCGACAAAGTCGTGGCGATACTCATAGCCAACGAAGTGGGCTTCGCTAGGACGGAAGACGACGAGTGTACCGGTCTTGCTCTTCTCATCGAGCATAATATCACTCTCCTCGAGTTTTTGTGCCAGACTATAGCGTACACGCTTAGTTTGTCCGCCACGCCACGCCTGCACCTCAAAGTGAGAGGAGAGAGCATTGACAGCCTTTATACCGACACCATTAAGCCCGACAGACTTCTGGAAAGCCTTTGAGTCGATCTTACCCCCTGTATTCATCTTGCAGGTAACGTCTACAAGGCTACCGAGGGGAATACCACGTCCATAGTCACGCACCGAGACGACGCCATCTTGGATATTTAGTTCGATCTTCTTGCCATTCCCCATGACGAACTCATCGATACAGTTATCTAGCACCTCTTTAAGGAGTACGTAGATACCATCATCGCTGTGTTTGCCATCGCCCAGTTTACCTATGTACATACCGGGACGACGGCGAATATGTTCGTCCCATTCAAGGGTCTTAATATCCTCCTCGCTATAATTCACGCGTAAAAGTTCTAGTTCTGTGGGCATAGATAAAAATACTTGTATTGCAAAGATACTGATTTTGCTAGACTTTCGTCTTTATTACTAATTATATCCCTGTATATAAGGCACTAACCGAAACGCAAACAACCCTAAGGCCCCATACCCAAGCACACATAGGATTGGTACAACACTTAGCGAAGGTCGAATCAAAGGCTAAGGGATACACCTACCGAACTAAACCTATTTATCTCTCTCAATAAAACGAACTAATACCTATGCGTCAAGGCGTGATTTTTATCCGCCAAGGCGTGACGCATAGCAATCAAGGCTTGATGGATAAGCGTCAAGCCTTGATTTTTGGCACGACACACTAGCCAATGCCTATTACCCTCATTCCTGTAAGAC
>JBHAFI010000108.1:0-7469 GCA_041856045.1 Porphyromonas sp.
CGCTCTATTCACAACTTTATGGTAAATCTAATAGCGGGATTAATTGCCTATCAGACCTTGGAGAAGAAACCCTCTCTTAACCTGGAACACATAGACTCTGAACTTGTATCTGCCTAAAAATTATACCGAACTCAGATTTATGAGGGTTTGCCTAGCACTAGAGAAGCAGATCCGCTGGGCTTGATGAGGTATTAGACGCGAGTGCTGGTGGAGTAGAGGATAGGGCTAGAGCCTGCTAGACGTAGCGATGGCTCGTAGCCGTGATACCAATAGAGCGAAAAAAGAGTACCCATACAAAGCGAGGCTTATCACGATGATAGGCGAGGCTTGTATGGGTACTTGTGCTATCTCTCGATAGTGCTGTGCCTCCTCTGTACCTCCTAGAGCGTACAGATGAGTTGTGGCTCCTCGTACATTCCTGCGAATAGTTGCTCCTCCTCTACCTTTGGGCTGAGGTACCACAGATAGCCCTCGACACGCTTATAACCCATAGACTTGAGGAGTTGAGCATAACGCTCGATCTGCTTGTGATAGCGAGGCGAGGGCTTACCAAACTTATAATCTACGATCACAGCCAGATCCATATCTCCGTAACTTATGACCCTGTCGGGGCGTGATACAGTAGTAGCCCCAAGGATAGCACTCTCATTGAGCACCATTCCCGAGCCATCAAACCACGCTTTGGCCTTGGGGCAAGAGAGTAGAACCTCTAGTCGCTTGCGTACATCTGGTACGTCCTCTAGACTTAACTCGCCATTGTTTAGGGCTAATTGTAATGCACGCTCTTGGTCTTCTGCTCGCTCGATATGGCTGAGTATATGGTGCATCAGATTGCCATAGTGCCGTCTACGCTCTTGATCAAAGTGGCGTAAGCCGTCTTTTAGTTCCTCGATACGCCCTGCTATATCATAACTCTCAAGTTGCTCTATGACTATGGGTTCTTCTCCCGCATCATCGCCCTCTTGTGATAAGTCGGGGACGTAGTCGTAGGTATCACGCTCGTCGCATTGTAGGCTTGTGCAGTACTCGAGTGCTGGTGCTGGCGAGAGTCCCGAGTACAACTCCTCGATGAGTAGACCAGTAATGGTCTTGTGGTAATATGGTTGTCCCCCAATTTTTAAGTTCCCAAAGAGCTTTTTGATCGGGTCAGAGGTATCCACCAACCATAAATGCATCTCGTCCTTGGCACGTGTCGTCGCCACGTAGAGCATATTGAGCGAGTCGAGTGAAGTGAGTATGCACTCTTTTATATAGTCTGTGGCGAAGCACGTATCTAGTAGTCCTTGCTTGGTTTTGATAGGAATTTTGCTGATCTCTGTTTGTTGAGCAAAGGGGTTGTCGCACCACAAAGTCGTAGACAAAGAACCACTTTTGGGCAGTAGTTCCCAATAAAGGCAGGGCAAGAGTACGATCGGGAAGTCTAGTCCTTTGGATTTGTGGATCGTCATAATCTGTATTTTGTCCTTGTCCTTTGCCATCGACAGACGTAGGCTACTACCACGCTCTTGCCACATCGTTATGAAGTCGGCGATGTCGAGCGATAAGTCTTGCTGGAATGATAAGGCTACGTCTAGGAGTTTGACAAGATGAGGATATTCGCCCGACGAGAAAAAGGCTTTGTAGCGAGCAATAATGAGTTCGAGCGTTTCGTATAGACTCTTGCGACCGCTGTTGCAGAGTTGCTCTAGTTCGTCATCTGTCGGCTCACGCTGAGCCAACTCAAGGTGCAGGGCGATCAATTCCTCACGGCACTTTGTACTCTCTGGCTCTATAATATAACGTAGTGCCGAGATCGTGAAGTTTACGGCGAGTGCCTCGGTTGGAGCGAGTGCTTCCTCCGAGATAAATGCAAATTCGCCCGCATAGCCATTGTTGTCGCTCTCTGCTGCAAGGAGCAACTGGGCGATATAAGAGGCTTCGCTCTTGGTACGAACAAGAATAGCAATATCCCCGCGACGATAGCCTCGCTCGATTATATGACGTATCTGCTCGGGTAGTTGGTGACGAAGCCTAGCCTCGGGTGGGAGCAAGGCTTCTGTTGTGCTATCATCGGGGCTCTCTGCCTCTTGTGACTCGGGATCTTTGATCTTCTCATAGGCAAAGCGATGGATACATACGTGTCCGGATTTATCGTGCTGAGGCCTCTGCTCTACATCTTTGTAGTTTTGCTCAAAGATATTGACGAGGGGCATAAGTGCTTGTCGTTGCTCCTCGTTGGGCGATATAGCCTCGAGAATGTTGCGGAAGTGTGTGCCTATACTACTTGATAGTTGCTTGTATAGTGCGTTGTTGAAGTGGATAATCTGTGGGGCAGATCTCCAGTTTGTAGCAAGTGTGTGCAACTCGCTAGCCCATTGAGCATCGCTGATGATCGATGAGAGTAGCGAACTATCGGAGCCACGCCAGCGGTAGATACTCTGTTTGACATCGCCCACGATCATACAGTCCTGACGACGTGTACTACCTTGGGCTAGACTCTCATCAAGTAGAGGCTCAAAGTTGCTATACTGTATCGCACTAGTATCTTGAAATTCGTCGATCATATAGTGCTTGATCTGCGTGCCTATTCTCTCGTATAAGAATGGCACTCCACCCTCATCATCGAGAATGTTCTTTATAAGGCTTGGGGCATTGGCAAGTAGTAGACTGTTGCTGTTCTTTTGGATCTCCTTGACCTTTGTATCAATAGCACTCAAGAGCCCTAATGATGAGATATTACTCTCGATCTCAAAAGTCCCGTGGAATACTCTAGTTTCTCCTCCCTCGATAAATGCTATATACTCGTCAATTATACCTTTAATAGCCCCAAAATCTACTAGTGTAGCCACTTTGGCTCGTGTATTTTTTTGGTAAAGTGTTTGGGGATCATCTTGAGCCGTGAGCAATCGTTTCGGGAGCCAATCAACCTTAGCCATTTCAGGATCTTTGGGACCACTTAGGGCCTTTATCTTATAGAAAACTCCTAGACCACCAGAGTCCCCATAACTTAGTGGTATCCCAGCCTCCTCGGTGGGTTGGATAAGTCTGAACGCCTCATCGGCAAGGCCTTTGAGGATCTCTAGATACTTCGCTTGGTACTCCTTGATATGTTGCTTGAGCCTCTCAACAGAAGCGATAGACGGGAAGCCTTGTTGCTCCGTGCTGTCTGTACTATACTTGGGTGCATATATGGCTCGTACCTCATCTCGTAATAGATCCTTTGACAAGCTCTCTATAGTCTTCATGGGGTTATGACTATTGCCTGCTTTTAGTTGATCATAAGAGATATCGGTGATCCACTTGAGGATAGGGGAGTTGCTATTATACTGCTCGTCTACGAGTACGGCTTGGCATGCCTCTTTGAGTATGAGGTCGCTCTCCAATTCGATACGAAAAGCCCCGGGCAGGTTTAGTTCGCGAGCAAAAGAGCGTAGGATCTCTTGGAAGAATGCATCAATAGTACTGATACGGAAATCGCTATAATTCATCAGCATATTCCTAAGGCAGACGGCTGCTCGCTCTTTGAGATCCTCGAGCGTAATAGGTTTGCCGATCGTTTGGGATAGGTTGTCGCAAAGACTTGACCAATACTCTTTGTCGCTCTCTCTCTTTGCTTCGCCCCTCGATATCTTGTATAGTTCCTCGAGAATACGCTGTTTCATCTCCTCGGTAGCCTTATTAGTAAAGGTAACGGCTTGGATATGCTTGTAGTTATTGGGGTAACTCAGGGCAAGGCGAATATATTCGCGTGCGATGGTGGTCGTTTTGCCCGCTCCTGCCGATGCGGAGTAGATGTGCAGTTTGTTTGTATCGTCTTGTGTCTTCATCGAGTGCACGTTTAATGTTTGTAATACAAAGATACAAAAAGGTCGTACTAGATGGCTGTCGCTGTGGGCTTGTCTGTCGCCCTTATGCTACTATCAAGTTCGCCCGCGAGTGGGAGAGGTTAATGTTTGTACTACTAGAGTCTTGAGCGTGATCTAGTAAAGTGCTTACGCACTACTAGTACAGATGCGATGCTTCTCTAGTAGAGATTTGGGGGGCTGGTAATAAGGGGCTAGGGGGCTGTCTGATGTGTCTATCGGAGCAATTGGTAGAGGCTCGGGGGTTGACGAGGACGATCGATCGGAGCGACTAGAGGTATTGGGCTGGGCGAATGATAAAAGTGATACCTCGATCGCTTGCTTGTGGCTGTACTACCAACAGAGGGCGTTCGCTCTGTAAGAGAAAACTGAGGAGCCAGCGAGAAAAATTTCTGACTTATGTCTCCTAATGGAATAAATCGTTTTGATGCCGTACTACCTTTGTCGTGTCGGGAGAGATACCATGGGCTCTTTGCGATGCAGTTTTATTTAGTATTTATGGCTCTTCGGGGTACAAAAGCCCCGACCTCGGAGGGCTCTCATAAAGGGGCGATCTATTTTATTATGAATAAGAAAACCATTCAGTACGTACTCGTAGAGCGTCCGTTGATGACGAAGCGTGGTGAGCGTAAGACGATGCAAGTAGCACGAGCGACAGGACGTAGACGAGTAAACTTCAGGACGTTTTGTGAGCGTGTCGGCAAATCGACCTCGTTCACGTGGCAAGAAGTGGGTGCTATCCTCAACTTTGCTACCGAGGTTGCAAAGGACATCGTGTCGGAGGGGGATATTGTAGAGTTTGGCGATCTCGGTACATTAAGACCATCGTTCAAGAGCAAAGCGATCCCCAAGGGTGAAACATTCAGAGTACAGGAGCATATCCTCTCGTCCAAAGTTAGTTTTATGCCAAATCGTAAGTACTTCGCTCTCGATGTAACATCTTACGAGCAGGTGAAAACCAAGAAGGAACTTAGGGCAGAGGCTGGGCATAGTACTAAACCCAAAGCGGAGGGCGACACCGAGGAGGACAACATCATCTAGTAGTGCCGAGAGTGCTTGTCGGCTGAGCGACAAGTGAGGACTAGCACTAGGCTAATCGTCTGTAAGATGCTTGTGTCGTTTGATCTACTCGAGTAGCGAGTCGCTATCTGTGGATCGTGCCGGTACGACCCCTAGCCCTTAGGGCGAGAGCCACTCCAAGGCTCGTCCCCCAGCAGTCGAGGTGTGACCGACAGCCTTCGCAACAAACAAGAATAGGGTGTATCCATTGCGGATACACCCTATTCTGATGCTTGCTTAGTCTATTAGACTACTTCGCTTGCTCTAGTTTGAGCGTTACGGTAGGTTGGTCACATAGTTCTGCTGGACCAAAGAATTGGATAGGACCGGGATATATATAAGCCGTCTCTACCGCCCACTCGTCACGCTTTGATGCGAAGAACTTGAATGGTGCACCATCTAGGCGTACAAGAGCCTTCTGAATAACAGGCTTCATCGCCCCGTGACGACGCTCCATATTCATCATCATCGTCGTAGGGATACCACCTGCGATCCATTCCTCTGCTGGAGCAGTGAGGTTTTGTACCGAACTCATATAGCCCGTTACACCAGCACTGATGAGGCAAGCAGCCGTACGACCAAGAGCGTAGCAATAGTCTGCGTCGAAGTTTGATGGAGCCGCACAGCGACCTTCGTAGCCAAAGAAGTGAGTAAGAGCCGAGAATTTGCCTACGAACTTACCTTCCTGCTTCCACGCTGCAAGTTTGGTACCTACCATCTCTGCAAGTAACTTCTCTGTCTCAATAAGTGAAACCTGTACGTTGCCGTGTGGGTCGCGGTCGAGAGTAAGTTGTCGTGCTACTGTCGCTGGTAGACTAGCGTAAAGAGCCGAGTTGTCTGCCGTCAACTTGCTGATGATAAAGGCACGTTGCTCATCGGCAGGAACAGCACGAAACTCGTCCTCGTGGTGAGCAAGGAAATCGTTAAGTTCGGCGATTAGAGCCTTCATCGCAGGCACAAATTCGATAAGTCCCTCGGGGATAAGTACTGTACCAAAGTTGTTGCCATTAGCAGCACGCTTAGCCACAACCTCTGCGATGCTCGTTACCACTTGGTCAAGGGTCATATTCTTGGCCTCTACCTCCTCGCTGATGATAGCAACGTTGGGCTGTACTTGTAGAGCACACTCAAGAGCGATGTGTGAAGCCGAGCGTCCCATCAACTTGATGAAGTGCCAGTATTTGCGTGCAGAGTTACAGTCGCGTTGGATATTCCCGATTACCTCGCTATATACCTTGGTAGCCGTGTCAAAACCAAACGAAGTCTCGATCTGCTCGTTCTTGAGGTCGCCATCGATAGTCTTGGGGCAACCAATCACTTGTACGCTCTCGCCCTTGGCCTTGTAGTACTCGGCAAGTACTGCAGCGTTGGTGTTTGAGTCGTCACCACCGATGATTACAAGGGCATTAAGAGAGAGTTGCTTGATGATCTCTAGACCCTTCTCATACTGCTCCACTTCCTCTAGTTTGGTACGGCCACTACCGATAATATCGAAACCACCGGTGTTGCGGTACTCGTCGATGAGTTCGCTAGTAAGTTCGATATAGTTGTGCTTTACAAGACCGTCAGGACCCATTAGGAAGCCGTAGACACGACCAGCAGGATTGATCGCCTTTACACCATCAAAAATACCTGCAATTACATTGTGTCCACCCGGTGCTTGACCGCCAGAGAGGATAATACCAACGTTGATAGGAGCGTTTTGTACACTCTCGTTGCTCGCCTCAAACGTGAGTTTTGGGAGGCCGTATGTATTAGGGAATAGTTGCTTGATCGCCTCTTGGTCGCTAACGCTTTGGGTAGCATCGCCAAGTACAACATTTACTGCAGCACGTAGTGCCTTAGGTAGTTTGGGGCTGTATTGACCACGAGCCACCTGTAATGGACTTTTGTTCATTGCTTGTGTCTTAATAATATAAAGTTACTTTTTATTCTGTCTGCAAAGATACCCAAAATTTGGCTAATGATGAAACATCGGCTTGGTTGTAATGGCTCTGTATTAAGAATATCCGCGACTAGTAGGCATAATGGCTTGGATACGTTCCGTCTTGATGCTGTATTGTTATGTGAGGCGATGCCGTGCGATACAAAGGGGACACTACATTTATATATAGGGGACGCAGTAGTATAATATAAGGAGGTGGTGTATTGGTTGTCGAGAGATGATGTGCCTATCGTCGCGAGGCGGTGTCCTATATATTAGAGGGCGGTGTGCCCTTGGGAGTGCGTGGGGCTTCTGATACGCGGGAAAGGTTGTATTAGTGTGTGCTTATTTTTGAATTGGTAAGAGTGCCTAGTTTTACTAGTCGAGGGCGGATATTCAACAAGTATAATCAGAGCTTTTATCTAGTCATCGTTTTACGCTCAATCGGATTATAATGTTCGTTGCTCCGTTGGGAGGCTCGTGACGAAAAAAAAACTTCTCGTCTTAATTGCCTTGTTGTTAGCCTATTTGTGGGTTCTACGCCTCCGATGCTCCAACTTTTTTCGCTGGATATTTGGTTGGAATAAAAACTTTGTATTACCTTTGCACTCGCAAACGACAAGAACGGAGCCTTCGAGCGAGAG
>JBHAFI010000109.1:0-18109 GCA_041856045.1 Porphyromonas sp.
CTCTCATTCTAGACA
The DNA here is from genome assembly GCA_041856045.1 of Porphyromonas sp. GTDB lineage: Bacteria > Bacteroidota > Bacteroidia > Bacteroidales > Porphyromonadaceae > Porphyromonas. The sequence continues at coordinate 16 of JBHAFI010000109.1, forward strand.
GATGAAAGACAATGAGTATGGTCATTACTTCACTATCACTCATTCGAGGCTTACGATTGCGGTGTGCCTTATTATCTGAATGTAGGCTTTTCTTGTCTATGAACGCCTGAGACTCTTTGCAGAATACATCAACTACGTAGAAAATTTCCACTAACTTTGTCTTGATCATATGGGTGGAGATGTTTAGTTATCTTGTTGGTTTATAGTTATAAAGATACTAAACATCTCCCACTTATGCAATAGAAAAGTCTTAATCTTCAAGGGATTAAGACTTCTCTTATACCGAACTCAGGTGAGAAATACGACTAGATAGCAAGGGATAATGAGATCGCCCAAGAACGAGAGATACAGAGGAAGAGAGGGAGTAATTAAATCGGAGCAAAACGAGTGATACAAAGCAATCGTTAGAGATAGTTAGGGGAGTGCCTATTAGATTAGTCCGAATGATACCTCAAGATATAGCCGTTCGCAAATAAACCGAAGTAGCCCTATCAACAGCAATAAAGGCGGTACTCCTCAGAGGGAATACCGCCTTCGTAATAGGCATTATACCTAGACTAAGTCCTAAGCCTTTTGCATCTCTACGCGATCGACAAAGAGGAAGAGTCTATCACCCGGACGCACCTTATCGGGAACAGGGAGCGAACAGAGTTGTCCCTTCTCTACCTTAGCGACGGGTTCAAGTTCGAGTCTTAGTTCTGGCACATTGTAACGTACAATCCCAGTCGTAGGACCCGTAATGAGCAATTCGTCCCCAACTGCGAGTCCGTGGCTCTCGATCTGTACCTCTGCAACGCCTATCTTACTGAAGTACTTCGTAACCTTACCTATTCCGATCTTTTGCTTGGTAGCAGATGATCCATAGTTCGGAGTCCATTCACCGAGTCGCTGTCCTAGGTAGTATCCGTCCCAGAACCCTCTATTGAAGACCTCACCCAAACGTTCGTCCCAACGCTCAACAGCCTTAGCGTCAAACTTGCCAGCAAGGTAACTATCCACAGCCTCTCTATACGAGCGTACGACAGCATCAACGTATTCGGGCCCTCGTGCTCTACCCTCGATCTTGAGGACACGCACACCTGCGTCAAGCATCTTATTAAGGAAGTGGATTGTCTTAAGGTCCTTAGGACTCATAATGTACTCATTATCTATCTCGAGTTGAGTACCAGTTTGCTTATCCGTCACGATATAAGAGCGACGGCACTGCTGATTGCAAGTACCTCTATTAGCACTCTTATCTTGGTTGTGTAGGCTAAGGTAACATTTGCCCGACACAGCCATACATAGGGCTCCGTGAGCAAACATCTCTATGCGTATGGGCTTCCCTAGTGGTCCCACGATAGGCTCCTCAAGTATCGCCTTGTGTATCTTGGCTACTTGATCCATATTGAGTTCTCGGGCTAATACCACCACATCGGCAAATTGAGCATAGAAGCGTAATGCCTCTACGTTGGTAATGTTTAGTTGGGTAGAGAGATGTACCTCTACACCTATCTGGCGAGCATACAACATAGGAGCAACGTCGGCGGCAATAATAGCAGACACACGTGCTTCCTTAGCCGAGTCGATGATCTTACGCATAAGATCAAGATCCTCGTCATATATAATAGTATTGACAGTAAGGTAACTCTTGACGTTGTTTTCTCGGCAAATATCAGCGATACGGAATAGATCCTCTGTCGTGAAGTTATTCGCACTTTTGGAACGCATGTTCAAGCCCTCTATCCCGAAGTAGATAGAATCGGCTCCTGCATTGATAGCAGCCATTAGGGACTCATAGGATCCCACAGGTGCCATTATCTCAAAATCTGAACGATTGGTCATTAAATAATTAAATTGGTTTTGTACATTACTGGTATAAACGGATAATCTGGACTTTTGTTTAGTCGTGTGGACATAAAAAAAGTACTGTTCAACTCTCCCGAGTTAAACAGCACCTCGATTTATCACTTAAACGGTTTACTATTTTACAGAGAGGATACTCAAGTTTGGCTTAAATACTACTCTTACGAATACAAAGGTACTGCCACTTAAGAGCCTAACCAATACCTAGGTCTATGTATATTTACGTACCATAAGTACCTATATATAATGAGTAGTAGCGTCTGTACTTGATAGCCTCCTGCTCTCTTACCTAAAGCAACAACCGTCTTAAACCTCTATCCAACAAAACGATAAGCATTTCAAACTTCATTAAGTAAGGGTATTTCCTCTTCGCTGACAAGTATGCCGAGAGCGAAGCGAGAGGCGTGTTCTATATTCACTAATAAGTACGCAGTGGGCGGAGCAAAAAGTATGTCCCGACCTCAGCCCTAAGTACTCGGGCATAGCACCAGCACGAAGCATCTGCATCGCTCCGACGTCTAGTAATGGCTGTCGCCTATACTCCTGTACTAATCCGTCTGTAAGCGTCTAAGCATCTCCTCAATCTGTGGGAGAAGGGCTTGTTGCTCATCATTATATAGGACGAGGTCTGCTTTAGCGATAAGGTCTGCCTCCGACATCTGTGCTGCCATACGTTGTCTTATCGCTTCCTCGCTCGCCTTATCGCGGTTCATAGCACGCTTAAGGCGAAGATCCTCGGGAGCACTAACGACAACAACCTCATCGACACGCTCTCTTAGTCCCTCGGATTGTAGTAGGATAGCACTCTCTAGGGCTATTAGTTGATGGCCTGCCACACGTTTGTCTTGCTTCCACGCATCAATATCTCGTCTTACGGCAGGGTGTACGAGTGCATTAACCTCGCTAAGTAAGCCTTTATCCGAGAAGATAAGAGAAGCCAAAAGGGCTCTATCTAAGGTCTTGTCCTCGGTAGCATATAGACGCTCCCCCAAGAGGCTAATCATGGCTTGACGCAGATCATTGTCTTCGTTGTATAGATCCTTCGCTCTCTTGTCGCAGTCGTAAACGGGTATCCCGAGTCGAAGGAGTACTTGGCTAACGATGCTCTTCCCACTACCGATGCCACCAGTAATACCTAGGGTCTTCATTGCTTCTCCTCTATGATATACTGTACGATGTCGGGGGACAGTCGTGCCGACACTACCCAAGTGGGCGAGGTACTCAAACGTACGGCTATCTCTCCCGTGTCGTTATTACGTTTATTGTAGTCTGCCGTGAGTTTGAGTTTATCCTCAGTTAGATCGTTGAAGTACTTACGGGGGAATGTCACCAAAAGAGTTGCTGAGCCGGGAAGCGACGTCACCTGATAGCCCTCCGGAGCATTAACGATCTCAATAGGGAGGACAAAAGACTGCTGTGTAAGTTCCTCTAGTTTAACGCTCAGTTGTACCTTACGTATGTCGCAGTACAGACCGCGACCTAGATCGAGGTCGATCTCTTGTTTGATGTTTTTGGAGATAACACTATCGGGCAGGGCGACAGTCTTAATGCTCGTTAGGTTGTTGAGGAGTTGAGCCTCCCCGTATATGGTAACGCTGTCGGGCAAGAAGCGTAAGTCACCAATCGTAAAACCATTCGGGGTGAGCGTCTTCCCTCCGTACTCTACGGCTAGACGCTTGCTTACCCTTTGGTAGACTGGCATCTTAATCTCGCTGACACTCGTTTGGATAATTGTGGCACTACTCGAGAGTTGAGCGACGATGGCATCATTGAGTTCTCGGTGTAGCAAGCCCACGTAATTAAGTCCTTGCTTCTCGTTAATCAGTCGTATCTGTATCGTATCAAACTTCTCTAGGCTATAGCGTATATGCTCCCAGCCCTTGTCACGTACCTGTACGACGATATACTCGGGTATGCGTCCGTGCAAGCCCATGCTTACACTTACTGAGTCGCTCCCTATGGGTATGTAGAGGGGGCGAGTAACTTTTGATTGCAGGCTTTGCTGTATCCATATCACAAAGGCAATAAGTAGGAAGGGCAAAAACTTCACGAGGCGTGAGTGACGCAAGCGATTGTACCACTTGCTATCAGTCCCGCCTCGTATTTGGTTTGTCCCGTCCTTACTCCTTGAGACCTTTAACCCGAGTTTCATGGATAGACCTTATTATTATTTATGCTACGGGATATACGCTACCCTTGTCCACACGGATACGTACGCCGTCGGCAATCTCCACGACGAACTCTTTCTCCTTAATATCCTTGATCGTCCCATAGATACCACCTGCCGTCATAATGCGTGCTCCCGTAGTGAGGGCATCGCGTTGGGCTTGTAGTTCCTTTTGCTTCTTTTGCTGTGGACGTATCATAAAGAAGTATATGATCGCAAAGACAGCAATCATCAATAGAGGCATTTGATACCATGGGGCTTGTTGAGCAGCACCTACTTGTGCATAGATTTCAAAAGGGTTCATTTTGTCTGTTGTATTAGTTTGGATTTTATTGTTTCAAGATTTTGCCTTCACTCTTGAGTTCCTTGGCAATAGCATCGAGGACACCATTGACAAATGCCGAACTCTTGGGTGTCGAGTAGTGCTTACTCAACTCGACATACTCATTGATCGTTACCGAGGTAGCGATAGCGGGGAAATGTAGAAACTCTGTCACAGCCAAGTGTAGGAGCAAGTCATCAATATCTGCAAGACGCTCCTTATCCCAGTTACTGCTCAAGTGCTTCTCTATGATACCCGTTACTTTATCATAGCCTACGAGCGTCTGACGCAAGAGATGTTGGGCAAAAGCCTCATCGTCCTCATCTTTGTACTCGGGCAATAGTACCGCTTCTAGTTCGTCCTCACTTGTGGCACGCTTCATACTCTTGGCGACAAAGTTCTTAACGATCTCTACGTTGCCGAGTTCATAACGCTGTACTTGATAGTCGCCCGAAGCCTTAGCCTCGGCAACAGCCCTAAGTATGTCCTCGGGGTCTAAGCCCGGACGCTCTTCACTGCCGATCTTCTCTATGTAGCATAGTTCGTCGTCCCAGTAAATACTTTGCTCCTCAAGGTACTCGGCAAGCGACGCATTGGGAGCGATGATTTGGTTGAATACCGACACCCAGAAGTTACGGTCGTTGTCATAGGTCTCCTCACTCTCTAGGTACTCACGATACAGGTCACTCGACTCTATCTCTTGGAGCAACTCTCTGAGGAGTAGATCTGCCTCTTGCCATGCAAGTGGGAACTGCATATACCAAGCATCAAGCATCTCACATCTGCGTACTTGAGCCGTATATAGGTTGTTTTGCAAGCGGTAATTGGGATTGCTATCCTCGACAGTTTTGAGGTGCTTACGTCTACGTAACTCTTGCAACTCGGCAAAGCGTTCGGTCAGTTCTACTGGGAGCCTTAGGAGGTAAAGGTAAAGGTCGTAACTACGTCCTAGCGAAGTACGGAGGTCTGCCTCTGCCGCACTAATTTTGCTCTCTCCCTTGTGTAGGTAGGCGTAGGCTACTTGGAGTACGCGTGTGCGTATTACTTGTCTATTTATCATACAATCTTCTTATGACTACAAAGATACAACATTCTATCCGTATTGCTCGGGAATAGGCTCTATGTATTTTGCTCAATCCTCAAGGTGTCGCATAGGCTTGGGGCATAGTGCCTCTCTAAGGTGTGACAACCCCTCAGCCAAACGGAGCAATAAGTATCACCATCTATGCGTCAAGGCTTGACGCATAAAAATCAAGCCTTGATTTATAAGCGTCAAGACGTGGCAGATAAACGCCAAGACGTGACGGATAGAATAAATAAGTACAAAGGCACTAAACTAAACGGGGAGGTTTTACGTTATATGGAAAAGTCTTATTCCAAGATAATAAGTCCACACACCAAAGATTATCTGGATTTAATGAAGAAAGTAACCATAACAGAGGAGGAGTTACAGACATTATTGTCGGCTCCCGAGACTCGAGATAGGGGCTTTAGACTCGTCGTAGATATGTATTCACAGCAGATCTACTGGCAGTTGCGTCGTATGGTATATAGCCATGACGATGCCGATGACCTTGTGCAGAATACCTTCATCAAAGCATGGGAGGCTCTCGACGACTTCAGGGGAGAGGCCAAAGTCTCAACATGGCTCTATCGCATCGCCATGTATGAGGGCCTCAACTACATAAAGCAGGAGAAACGCAAGAGCGAACTATATATGCGAGCCGAGGAAGCCGATGCAGCCGACTATCTGATGACTACGCTTGAGAGTGACGAGTACTTTGATGGCGATGAGTATGAGAAGAAATTCCAAGAGGCAATACAAAGTTTGCCCGAGAAGCAGAGCCTAGTATTCCGTCTACGCTACTATGACGAGATGCCCTACGAAGATATAGCCAAGATAACAGGAACATCGGTAGGTGCACTCAAGGCCAGTTATCACCACGCTGTCAAGAAACTAGAGAGTTTGCTCGGGGACGAAGACTAATTAAGTCGAGATATACTACAATAGTTAAGTGTTTAGCAATTTACTTAACTATTGCTTAAACTTTCGTAAGGTTTAAGTATCTAAGTAGTAAACATTAACTACTATGAAACCGATATATAGTACGACAGAGGAACATACTCCCGACTTTCATAAGGGAACAGATAAGATGCAGCACTACCGTGTACCTGAGGGCTATATGGAAGGTCTATCAGAGCGTATCATGGCACGTATTAGCGAGAGCCATGTACAGACAATTAGAGAGGAGAAGATCAGTTGGTGGACAAAGGCTAAGCCTAGTCTTTATCTAGCAGCGAGTTTCGTAGGCTTATTCCTGTGCTTCAAGGGGGTAATGCTGGTACAAGAGAGAACTAGGGGGACAGAGGCTAGTCAAGAGATGATCGCTAGCGACGATGCTTACGTACGCTATTACGAGGACTATGCGACTAGACTTGAGGGTAACGAGAGCGAGCGTGCTCTCGGGCTTGAGCAATATATGTAGGCTCTAGTTATTAAATCAAATACAAAACGATGAGAGGAAGATGGATAATAGCCCTTATTGTGGGCTTATTAAGTGTAACGGGATTGGTAGCACAAGGGCGTAGAGGTGGCGGAGAACGCAACGGAATGCCCAACAAAGAGCAAATACAAAGCGAGAAAAAAGCATACTTAACAAAGGAGTTACAACTAACGGATAAGGAAGCCGACGGATTGATGGTGATCCTTAACGATCTAGATGAGCAACGCTTCAAACTCTGGCAGAGTACCGAGCAGACACGCAATCGTATCCGCCGTGGAGATACACTCAGCGATGAGGAGTATCAGCAACACTTCGACCGAGTGATGAATAATCGTGTCCGTGAGGCAGAACTAGAGCGTACCTACTATGCCAAGTGCAAGAGTGTCTTACCCTTGAGTAAGTTGGTGCGTATCGAGCGTGTACATAGAGAGTTTGCTAGACATTACTTTCAGAAGAAGCCACGCTAAACAGCGTCTGTAATTAACGACTAAAGTGAGCGATGCAGGGAGAGTCCTTGCATCGCTTTCTGTTGAATTAACTACCTTTGAAGTATGAATAAAGGTAAGTACATTGCCACCCAAAACGAGGACGTAGACAAACTACAACTTATCTGTCGCTACACACAAGACTACGAGGCAGGTCGCTCTATACCCGACAATGTCGAGGTAGAGGTACTATACAGTGGTCGCAATAGACTGTATGAGTTGCGTCTAGATGGTACTTGTTACGTTGTCAAAGCCTTTGCTAGACAGCCATGGCTTATACGTTTGGCGGGAAGCCTAGGCTTACTGAGGAGCAAGGCAGAGCGTAGTCATCGCTATGCCGAGGAGTTGGAGTGTCGTGGTATCGGCGTAGCCCATAGTGTCGGTTATGCCCTAATAGGGGGAGGACTTGTCTACGATCGTGCTTATCATATCTCACATAAGTTAGAGGCCGATGTGCCGCATATTCAGCCTCACGCACGAGGCTGGGCATCTCCCGAGGGCTTCACAGAGGCACTAGCCAAGTTTTTGGTACGTTTGCACGAGAAGGGCGTCCAACATCTAGACCTATCGCCCGGTAATGTCCTCTACCATCAAGATGCAACTGGGGCTTATCACTTCTTCCTAGTAGATCTCAATCGTATGCAACTATACGATCGTCCCCTCGAGATAGTTCCGTCCATTCGGAATATGGCTAGACTGATGAATACCAACTCAACGACACGTCGGCTCGCCTACTACTATGCCTTGGCTCGAGGGCTAGATACCGATGCAACGATCGCTAGTTTGAGTCGGGAGACCGACCTATTTTGGAGTCGACGCTACCTTAAACTCTGTCGGAGGTACGCCAAAGGTAGATATGGGACGAGCCTATGGGCTTTTATCCGTATGTACATACGTTACCGCTTGATGCTACACCAAGGGAAGCACAAGGAGGCAGCATACTTATACCGCAAGTATCTGCAAAGGGAGGACATCAGACATATCGAACGTAGAGCAAGATCGTTTGACTACCAGTATATCTAAGCCAAATAGCCTTACATAAGCAAGACGAAGCAAGCGACACAACGAAGACACGCTACTCTATATATAATATGAACATAGCCTTTGATGCCAAACGCATCACAAATAACGCGACAGGGCTTGGGAACTATAGCCGTTTTATCGTCCAAACCCTAGCCGAGTATTATCCCGAGAATAACTATCTCCTCTGTTCCCCTAGTGTTGGCAATCCACGCCTATACGAGCATTTGATGGACTACCGCTGTGTGAGTATGCACACGCCCGAGGGGGCTATCAGTCAGACACTAGGTACCTACTGGAGGAACTGGGGACTTAAGTCCATGCTAAAGGCTGAGGACGTAGACATCTATCACGGACTATCGAATGAACTGCCCATAGGTTTGTACAACTACAAACACATAGGTACGGTGCTGACGATGCATGATTTGGCATTCATTCGTTACCCACAATTCTATAAGCCCATCGATCGTTTGATGTACACCAAGAAGTATGGTGCATCTGCTCGGCACGCAGACCATGTTGTCGCCGTTAGCGAATATACTAGGCAAGACGTCATTAACTTCTTTGGCGTCGAGCCGGAACGTGTGTCTGTAATATACCAAGGTTGCTCACCAATCTTCTCGCACGTTAAGCCCGAGCAGGCAGCATTCGTACGAGGGCATTATCAACTACCCGAGCGTTATATGCTCTTTGTAGGGAGTATCGAGGAGCGTAAAAACCTTGTCCTCGCTGTCGAGGCTCTTGCCGCTTTGAGTGACAAGTCTATATGCCTTGTTGCTGTCGGTAGGCGTACGAACTACTGTGATCTAGTTTTGTCTACGGCAAGAAGACTAGGCGTTGAGCGTCGTGTACGACTTTTCCATGGTATCCCGACAGAGCATCTCCCCGGTTTCTATGCAGGAGCGACACTCTTTGTCTACCCCTCAAGGTTTGAGGGCTTTGGTATCCCTCTTATCGAGGCACTCAATGCTGGGGTACCCGTTATTGGGGCACGTGGCAGTTGCCTTGAGGAAGCCGGTGGGCCTCATAGCCTATATACTTCGCCAGATGACAGCGAGGAACTAGCACATTATATGGAGCAAATCATTACCTCCGATACGCTCGCAAGTGAGATGATCTGCGAGGGGAAAGTTTATGCCAAACGCTTCAGCCCTAAGCATATTATGCGAGAGTTAAGGACGGTCTATGAGAATGTCCTCCTTACGCACGACTAGGGGCGTAAGCATCGCCGACCTCGAGCCACCACTAGGCGACGAAGGCAGAGCATAGAGGGCAGTATGACGAGGCGATAGCCTACAATATGATCGCCAGCAAAGCGAACGAAGACCAAACAAAAGAGCGGATTTGAGCCAAGACTCAAGTCCGCTCTTTTTATTAAACAACGCTAATATCCTGCCATAGAATAGGGTATATTTTGTCAAATGCTTACATTTTTGTAACTTTGCCCCGCTATTTAGCTTTGAGACGAGCGGTCGATAGGGATAGCCTGCCCGAGAGCCGGGCACCTTAATCGGGGTTAAGGTTGCATAAACCTTAGTCTTTAGATTTAAGGTCAGTCGGACTTAAACAGATTTTTATGACGTTACGTAGTATTCACCGAGAGGCGATCGTAGTTATTAGTGGACTCACACTACTAGCCACTATCTCTTGGACGACAGAGGACAAAGTAGACATTACTCTATCGAGAGGAGATATTCTCCCTAAGGTGAAGATAACGAACGAACGCAGTACTAGAGATGTGCTCACCAACTCGCATGCAGAGAGCCTTAGCCTTGTCCACTTTTGGGCAGCATACGATGCAGAGAGTCGAGCCAAAAACGTTGCCTATACCAAGTACCTACTAGGGAAGGAAGGGCAAATAAGTTATCAAGCGATCTCTTTGGACTTAGATGCCGATGTTTATCAACAGACGCTAGCGTTCGATGGTCTAGGTGGTGATAAGCAGATGCTTACAAATGCAGCACAACGCACAGAACTTATGCGTATGTGCCAACTTAACGAGGGCTTCAAAACCTTCTTAGTTAATGAGCGAGGAGAAATCCTCCTTGTAAACCCCACGACCGAAGAGTTAGACAAATTCGTACGAAACTAACAAATACCGCAAGGTATCAAGGTAAAAGGCTGTGCTAGCATAAGGCTAGTACAGCCTTTACTCATATTATAGCAGGAGTAAATCGGTCACAACCCTACTCTTCTCTACGTAAATGAAAAGAGCCACAACAAAGAGAGAGGGCTTCGACTCAAAACCTAGGAGCAAGACCCTAAGCATCTAAGCAGAGATAGAACCCTATCGTACTACCTATCCCCTACTCCGTAGAGGTTTTGTATTCGCTCAAACACAAGTCCATAAATAACCTAAGATATACCTCGTAAGGCTAAGCGTCAAGGCTTGGCGGATAAAAATCAAGACGTGGCGGATAAAAACCAAGGCTTGACACACAAGCGTCAAGCTTTGACGGATAGATAGACAAACTAGGAGATCGGAGCCACAAACCCTAGACGAGTACCTCTCGAGTAAACAGCAAGGAAGAGGAGCATATACGCTCTAGCAACAATACTGCCAAGCCGACAGGGAGAGAACAAGTTGTTATAGGCTAGGCATAAGGCATAGGTAAAGTAAGGCTAGGGGATAAGGCTCTTTGTCGTATCTTTGTAAGCATAATAAGATAAGGGCAGATAGCACTCGTATGGCTAAGCAAGACAATATCATGGCTCGAGAGAGTTTCTGGGGCTCGATCGTAACTTATATAGGCGTGAGTATAGGTTTCCTAACGACCTTCCTCGTGCTTGTAGCCTATCTTACGCCCGAGGAAGTAGGGCTGACGCGCGTCCTTGTCGAACTCGCAACGCTCCTCTCTGGCTTAGCCCTCATGGGTATGACGACCTCTATCAGTCGATACTTCCCCTACTTCCGTAGTGAGGAGGCTAGCCACTCCAGTGTTCCCCATCGAGGTTTCTTCTTTTGGGCTATTGCCCTAGTATCTGTGGGATTGCCCATTACCTTGGGTCTATATACACTCTTTGCCGACTGGGTAAACCCTTTCTTTAGTAAGGGTAGCCAACTCCTACAAGAGTATTACCTATGGATACTCCCTTTGACGACAGTCATAGCCCTGTGGACGCTTGCCGAGTTGTATAGTATCCAACTGATGCGTCTTGCCGTTCCTCGTATCATCAAAGAGTTGGTACTACGTCTTTTGCTCCTTGCTTGCTATCTGATCTATGCCTTCGGGTACGTTGGTTTTGGAGGCTTCGTTTGGCTCTTTGTCGGCTCCTATACCCTCTGTATGCTTCTGGCGTATCTCTACCTCGGGAAGATAACTAGGTTAAGCCTAGAGCGAGAGTTAGGCTTCCCCGATAGAGATCTTAGGAAAAGTTTCTATCGCTATACTAGGCTAGCAATCCTTAGTGTCGTGGGGACGACTCTAGCCGGACGTATGGATCTATTCGTCCTCGCCTTTCACCCCGATGCAGGACTACGCTCGGCAGCAGTCTTCACGATAGGCTTCTTTATGGTGTCTGTCATAGAGATCCCCACACGAGCCATAATAGGCTTGGCAACGGCACAGATAGCACAGATGATGAAGGACAAAGACTATGAGCGTGTCGGGCGACTACTTGAGCGTGTCAGTCGCTTCCAGTTACTGACGAGTATGATTATCTTCTTGATGATGTATGCCAGCATAGATAGTCTTATTAGCATTATGCCCAATGCCGAGGCATATAAGGATAGTGGGGAAGTATTCTTCTACCTAGGTATTGCCAAATTGATTGAGGTCTGTTTCACTGCCTGCCACCCTATCGTCAATGCCTCACACTTCTACCGTATGAGTCTATACTATACAATATGGACGGTCGTTGCAGCCTTCGTTGCCAACTATTACTTCATTCCCCTATGGGACGCCAAGGGGGCTGCCCTAGCAACGCTCCTAACGACAAGTTTGGGCTATGCCTTCTTACAAATAGTCGTCTATAAGCACCTCACCCTAAGCCCCCTATCATGGCGTATAGGGCGAAGCCTCCTCCTCGGCTTGGGGCTATACTTTGCTATTGAGTATCTCCCCCACCTAGAGCATAAGTATCTCGATATAGTCTTACGCTCTAGCCTTGTGGGCATTGCTGCCCTTATCGGGCTATGGACGCTACGTCTAGCCCCCGAGGCAGAAGACTTTATTCGCAGTTTAATACGTAAAAAAGCGTAACTTTGTCTATATATGAAGAAGTCAGTTTATCAGTTAGTATCCGCAGTATCCCTCGCCCTAGTGCTGAATGCCTGCGGTACAGTGCCTATTACAGGACGTAATAGCCTTAATCTCGTATCGGACGAGAGCCTAATACAGCAAAGTCGTCAAGAGTACAGCAGTTTCGTTGCCAAATCTAGACAGCAAGGTATCGTAGTACAGGACGAGAGAATACAACGTATTACCGTAAACCTCGTCAATGCTACACAACTATACCTCGCCAACAACGGTCATGCCGACCTCGCCAAACAAATGCAGTGGGAACTCAATGTCGTCAAGAGCAAAGACATCAACGCCTTTTGTATGCCCGGGGGGAAAATTGTTGTTTATACCGGTCTAGCACAGATGATCGGTACAGGACTAGGTACTGATGACGAACTCGCTGCCGTTATCGGCCACGAGATAGCACACGCCATAGCACGTCACGCCAACGAACGTGTTAGTAGAGCCCAATTACAGAATATGGGCGGACAAGTACTCGGCTCAATCATCGGTGCCAACGTAGGCGGTACTACCGGTGCAGTCTTATCGACACTCTACGGCCTAGGTACACAAGCAGCCATATCATTACCTTTTAACCGCAAGCAAGAACTTGAGGCTGATAAGATGGGTATGGTACTCATGGCATTGGCAGGATACAACCCCGAGTATGCCGTCTCGCTATGGCAAAAGATGGAACGCAACTCATCGGGGGCTAGCAATAGTTTCTGGAGTACACACCCCAGCGAGGCTAAGCGTATCCAAGAGATACAAACCTATATGCCAGAGGCTATGAAGTACTACAAGAAGCCACAGCCAACGTACCAAGAGCGTAGCCCTCAACCTACGACCAACAAGACAAAACGTACAACCAAGAAAAGTAAGTAATCATATCATGAAACGTGTAATCAGTACCACGCAGGCTCCTGCGGCAATTGGCCCTTATAGCCAAGCAATCCTCGTAGACAAAACACTCTATGCCTCGGGACAACTCGGCATCAACCCAGAGACGGGTGACTTCGTACCCGGGGGCGTAACTGAGCAGACAGAGCAGGTCTTCCGCAACATCAAGGCTATCCTCGCTGAGGCAGGTATGCAGATGAGCGATGTCGTGAAAACAACTTGTTTCCTTGCAGATATGGCAGACTTCGCTGCAATGAATGAGGTCTACGCTCGCCAGTTTGAGGGTAGTTTCCCAGCACGCAGTGCCGTAGCCGTACGCACACTCCCAAAGAACGGATTAGTTGAGATAGAGGTACTCGCTATCAAGGACTAGAGGTTTCCACAGACAGACAAATCCCTATCGTAAAAGGCTTACGATAGGGATTTGTCGTATCATCGCCTAGAAGCAGGTGATCGGGAGCATCGTTTGAGCATCACCCCAAGAGCAACTAATCGAAGATTTAATTAGTCGTTTATGAGATAGTTCCCAAAAATATATTACCTTTGCTCTCGTTAAGGTAAGGCCTTAGCATTCTATCCCCCGAGTCTTGTATCTATTCGTTATGGTACTAATGGCTCGTCCTAAAATATCAGATTATTTTGTTTTGCAATAACCTAAGTCCGATTGGCTTAGGAGATGAACCCAATATATGCAGACGTATCACAAAAACGAACTTCTAGAGATGAGCGAGGAACAACTTGCTGTCATCGCCAACGAACTTAACTTATCTACCCACAACCGCAGTATCGAGGACTTGGCCCTAGATATAATAGGAGCACAAGCACAGATACAGGCTCAGACCCGCAAAAGAGGTAGACCCCGCAAGAGCGAAAGCCAAGCAGAAGCCAAGCCAGCCTCAACAAGTACCGAAGCAAAGACTAAGGCTAGCGAGCAAACAACAAATACCGAGGAAGAGATAGTCAAGCCCAAGCGTGGTAGACCCGCAAAAGCCAAGACTACACTCAGTGCCAAAGAGATCGTACACCTCGCCTCGGAGCAACAGTACGAGAGCACAAGTAACGAACTTGCCGAACTAGGAATAAGCGACAGCACAGAGGTCGCCCCAAAGATGGTCTTCACCAGCAGTAAGGCTAAAACGCCAACACGCCTTACCGAGTTGATCGACATTAACGAGGAAGAGAAGCAAGCCGAGCCAAAGGCTAGCGAGGAGGCAGAGGAAGTGAAGCCCAAAATGATCTTCAAGCACAAGTCCTCAAACTCTGTCCTTGACTCTGTCTTACCAACAGTAAGTGCCGAGGCAATACGCCCCAAGGCAAAAACGCCCGAGTTCCCCACAAACCTACAAGACCTCCCCATACTTGATCTCGATGCACACATAGAGAGCGTTGCCAAAGTAGAGAAAGTACACAAGGTCGAGGCTCCCAAGAAAGTACAGCCCGAGGCAGAGGTTTTCCCCGAGGGCATACTATCGGCTCAAGGTGTCCTAGAGATAATGCCCGATGGCTATGGCTTCTTACGTTCGGGCGATTACAACTATCTCCCTTCGCCAGACGACATCTACCTATCTCCTCAACAGATCAAGCAGAATGCCTTGCGCTCGGGGGATCTTGTCGATGCCTTCATTCGTCCACCTAGAGAGGGAGAGAAATTCTTCCCAATGTCACACGTCATCGCAGTAAACGGACGCACCGTCGCCGAGATGCGTGATCGTATCCCCTTTGACCATCTAACGCCTATATTCCCTAATGAGAAGTTTACGCTCGCCTCAAATGAGCGTAATATCAACGATAAGGTAGCACTACGTGTCGTAGACCTTTTTGCTCCTATCGGTAAGGGACAGCGTGGTCTTATCGTCGCTCAACCCAAGACCGGTAAGACGATGCTCTTGAAAGATATTGCCAACGGTATTGCCAATAATCACCCCGAGGTATATATGATCATTCTGTTGATAGATGAGCGTCCCGAGGAAGTGACAGATATGGCCAATAGCGTTAATGCCGAGGTAGTCGCCTCGACCTTTGACGAGCCAGCAGAGCGTCACGTACGTATCGCCGAGATCGTCCTCAACAAGGCAAAACGTATGGTAGAGAGTGGACTCGATGTCGTAATCTTACTTGACTCTATCACCCGCCTCGCTCGTGCCTACAACACGGTACAACCTGCTAGCGGACGTATCCTATCTGGAGGTGTCGATGCTAACGCACTACAGAAGCCTAAACGTTTCTTTGGTGCTGCTCGTAACATCAAAGACGGAGGAAGCCTTACGATCATAGCCACAGCATTGCAAGACACTGGCTCTAAGATGGACGACGTCATATTCGAGGAGTTTAAGGGAACGGGTAATATGGAGTTGCAACTCGACCGCCGTATTGCGAATAAGCGTGTATTCCCAGCCGTGGATCTTGTAGCAAGTAGCACGCGCCGTGACGACCTACTACAAGAGCCAAACCTTGTCGGTAAGATGTGGGCAATACGCAAAATCCTCTCGGAGATGAACCCCATAGAGTCTATGGAAATGGTAAAGCGTTATATGGACCAAAGCCCCAATAACGACGCTTTCTTGACAATCGTAAATAGTTAGGGATATGGGACGTGCCGACAGTCAGCGTCGTAGTTACCGATACACTGGTAGCACACGCAGGTACAACAAAAAAAGCCGATTTCCTTGGGGCTGGGGACTAGTCGTACTAGTCCTTACTGTGATCGCTTGGGTCGGATACTATGCTTATGGTATTTACTTCCGCCCTGTGGGGAGAAATAGTGATACTGTCTACCTACTCATTGGGAAGCAAACAAGCCTTACCGACCTAAGGGAGCAAATCCAAACGAAAGTATGGCCACACTACCCTCGTGTGATGGATTATCTCCTAGAGAGTAGTACCAAAGAGCAAGGCTTACTACCCGGTCGATACGCAGTTACGCCCAAGATGTCCACTATCGAACTGATTAAAGTACTGACTAATGGCACACAGACACCCATAGACCTCGACCTACGAGGCATACGCACAGAGGCAGACCTCGTACAACTTATTGACAGCCATCTGATGATGGAGGGCGAGGACTTCCTCAAAGCCTTGCAGGATAGCACGCGTCTACAAAGGCTGGGACTCGACAAGGAGTCTGTACGCTCTTTATTCTTTGCTAAGCCTTATCAACTGATGTGGAACGTTAGCCCCTCTGGACTAATGGACACTATCGAACTACATCACAAACACTACTGGACGGCAGAACGCAAGGCTCGCCTTGACTCGCTCGGTATAAAGGCTTCGGAAGCAAGTGCACTCGCCGCAATCCTCGAGGAGGAGAGTAGCAAGCGTGACGAATATCCCCTTATTGCCCGCTTATATCTTAATCGCTTCCATAAGGGAATGAAACTACAGAGTGATCCCACGGTAAAGTTTGCTCTTGGCGACTTCTCCCTAAGACGTATCCTTGGCGAACACCTGAAGGCAGACTCACCCTACAATACCTATCGCTACGCGGGTATTACTCCGGGGCCTATCCGCCTACCCAAGACGGAGAGTATAGATGCAGTTCTCAACGCACCACAGCATAAATATCTGTATATGTGTGCCAAGGAGGACTTCAGTGGCTATCACAACTTTGCGGTAGACTTTGGGAGACACCTTAGGAATGCTAGAGCCTATCAGAAGGCTCTCGATGCACGAGGCATTAAGTAAGCCTGCAACAGACCCAAGGTAAATAGATCAATAGGTCTAGGGTAGACCTAGCAACAAACCCCAAAGAGATCTACCAACTGCCCCAAAGGAGAGCGTGCATACGCGACAAAAAAGGAGGTGTAATCTAGATTGCACCTCCTTTCTCTTACCTTCGTCAAGCGAATAATCCAACAAACTCTTCGCACCCCAGCAATCATTCAGCACTAACATTCACTCATACTCAGAGAGAGAAAAACGTCTAATATATGGGCATTGCTCTATTAGCACTCATACCATATCGGGCTACAAAGCTCCACACCTCGAAGATTTATCCGCAGACTTCCCTAGCATATATACTATGGCATTTCTTGGCAACATACATCAACGACATTGCACATCACTACGAGTATTAGCCTAAGGGCTAATGTCGCTACGTCATTCATATTTTCCTGACTCTCAAGCGAGAAATACCTAAGCAAACCCTCGTAGAGCAATAAGGGCTCGATCTCTACAAAGACTAGGCCTTTCCTCTTAGAAGACTTGGGGCTGTAAGGTTGTATCTTTCTCCAGCATTCAAGCAGAGCATAAATGCTAAAAACTTTGCCACAGGTATTGTGTATTCAAATAAAAGTATTACCTTTGCACTTGAAATAACAAGGGAGCCTTTAAGGCGAGAGAGAAACCCCTAGGATAAGGAACAAAACTTTAAAACCTAAGGGATAATTTCTCAAGCCCAAAGAACCAGATAGAGCATATTTCAACTTTCTTTGTTATTTTAGGAGAGATGGCAGAGTGGTCGATTGCGGCGGTCTTGAAAACCGTTGAGGTGAGAGCCTCCGGGGGTTCGAATCCCTCTCTCTCCGCCAGAAGGTTTCAAAAGGGTTTCACCTACCCATTCAAAATAGCCTTCAAAATATAGATAATCGTTGTAAAATCAAGGTTTTACAACGATTTTTCTTTGTACATAC
>JBHAFI010000110.1:0-4379 GCA_041856045.1 Porphyromonas sp.
AGAAGAAACCCTCTCTTAACCTGGAACACATAGACTCTGAACTTGTATCTGCCTAAAAATTATACCGAACTCAGATATCAAACTAATAAACCGACCCTATTTCCTTACTCTAGGGCAAAGAAATAGGGGCGAAGTACTACGACTTCGCCCCTTATCTTTACTCATTAAACCAATTCTAAGCCACTACTCTACTAGTTGATAGTCGAGTTGCTTACGCTCGAGGTTGGCACTTGCGACACGTACGCGTACGGCATCACCCATTGTATAGCGTCGCTTCGTTCGTTTACCGACGACAGAGAAAGTCTTCTCGTCATATTCATAGTAGTCATCATCAAGATCTCGCATCGGTACTAGGCCCTCGCACTTGCTGTCATTGAGTTCGACATACAAGCCCCAATCAGCCAAACTTGTGATTGTCCCCTCGAAGACTTCACCCAAGAAGCCACTCATATACTCAACCTGCTTGTAGCGTATAGAAGATCGCTCTGCTTGTGTTGCTAGTGCTTCCATGGCAGACGAATGGTCACACTGCCCCTCGAGTAGTGCTGCATCGACCGACTTGCCCCCATCAAACAAGTAGTGTGTAAGGAGTCGATGTACCATCAGATCTGGATAACGGCGTATGGGTGAGGTAAAGTGCGTATAAAACTTGAATGCCAAACCGTAGTGGCCTATATTCTCAGTTGTGTACTTCGCCTTAGCCATACTACGCACTGCAATAGTAGCAAACTTATCCCCCTCGGGTTTACCCTTTACCTCGGCTAGGAACTTATTAAGCCCTCGACTTACAGATTGTGTACTATCGCCCAGTTTAAGTTTATAGCCGAGCGTAGCGGCAAAAGTCGATAGATTATTGAGTTTCTCGAGATCTGGCTCATCGTGGACACGATAGACAAAGGACTTCGGGCTACTTGTACCACGTTTGCGTCCTATTCGCTCTGCTACACTTCTATTGGCAAGGAGCATAAACTCCTCAATCAATTGATGGGCCTCTAGACTCTCCTTGATATACACGGATAAGGGTTTACCACTATCGTCAATCTCAAATCGTACCTCGGGACGCTCGAAGGCGATACTCCCTGCCTTGAAACGCTTAGTACGCAGGTGCTGAGCCAAACGATGCAACGTGATAATAGCATCTCGATGCTCGTCCTCTGCCCCTTGAATGATGTCTTGTGCCTCCTCATAGGTATAGCGTCTATCGCTCAAGATGATGGTACGTACAATACGAGTGGCAAGGATATTAGCCTCGGAGTCCAACTCGAATATACAACTGTAACTATATTTCTCCTCTCCGGGACGCAGACTACATAGACCATTGCTCAGACGCTCTGGGAGCATCGGGATCGTTCGATCGACTAGATAGACGCTCGTAGCTCGTCGATACGCCTCTCTGTCTATAATATCCCCGGGCTGTACAAAGTGACTCACGTCGGCAATATGTACACCAACCTCTAGGTTGCCATTATCCAAGGTGCGTAGTGATAAGGCATCGTCGAAGTCTTTGGCATCTTTGGGGTCTATCGTGAAGGTCAGAACAGAGCGGAAGTCCTCACGCTCCTTGAGTGCTTGATCGGTAATCTCCCCACTAAGCAACTCTGCGGCAGCCTCCACCTCTTGTGGATATTCGTAGGGTAAGCCGTACTCTGCGAGGATTGCGTGCATCTCGGCGTCGTTGTCACCACTACGACCCAAGACGTCTACCAATTCGCCCTGAGGATTGCGATCGCGAGTAGACCAAGATAATGCCCGTACAATCACCTTGTCGCCGTGCTGAGCCTTGCCCAATTGATCCTTTGGGATAACGATGGGAACACGTAGTTCTCTCTGTTCGCTCGTGACATAGGCTCCCGTTCGATTGATACGCAACTGCCCTACATAGGTACGGGGGCTACGCTCTAGTATCTTGACGACAGCGTACTCACGCTTCGCATTACGCCTTTTACTCTTTGCCTCTGCGATACGTACTTTATCTCCGTCTAGAGCGTGTGCAGAGTTTCGCTCCAACAATTCTATTATATCGCCACCCTCATCAGGGACGAAACTAGGTTGCCCCCGATGATAGCGGAATGTACCATCAATAGCACTCGTACGCGTTTTATGCTCCTGCTTAGCGAGGCGATAACGCCCCATCTCAACCTCTTGTAGTACACCGAAGACAACCATCGCCTCAAGGACAGCAACGATCTGACGCTTCTGTGCCATTGATGTTTGTCCGAAGATGTAACAGACTTGTTTGTAGTTGAAGACTTTATTGGGTTCGCTCGTAAAGAGATTACGTACGCTTTGTTCGATTTGCTCGTTCGTCAGACCACGTTTGGGTGTTTGTGGCTTGTTGTTTTTACGTTGTTGTTTTTCTTTCTTGTGTTTCATCGCCACAAAGGTACTATAATTTAAGGAGATAGCCTTTAATCAAGGACTGATGTATTACAATTTGTTAATATCGGTCGAGGTATTATTCCCCCAATTTTGATCAAAGAGAGCGGGGCGGATAAAGGTGTAGATCCTAGCCCCACTTTTTGATATGCGTAGGCACAGCATAGGTCTAGAGGCATACAAACGATAGAGGGCTGTGCTAGGCTATCCGCCTCATCACAGCCCTCTAATAGGCATTAAGTATATGTTGTAATTATTCCCTAGTGCTGGGCTACTCGTTCTTGTTCCTTGCGGTGTAGTTTAGCCTCGAGTGCTCGACGCTCACGAAGGACAAAACGTCCCTCCATAGCAGCGTAGAGCGTCGGGATAAGCACCAAGGTTACAAGCGTAGAGACCGTAAGACCAAATGCCACACTTACACCCATCGACTGCCACATCTCACTCCCTTCTCCTAAGCCTAGTGCCATCGGAACCATACCAAGGACAGTCGTGAGCGTAGTCATCAGTACCGGACGTAAACGACTCTTACCCGCTAGTACTACCGACGAGCGAATACCCACGCCTCGCTCACGCAACAAGATCGTGTAGTCGATGAGTACGATACCATTCTTTACCACGATACCAACAAGCATAATCAGCCCGACAAAGGCCATAGAGCCAAGCGGTATCTGTGTGATCACGAGCCCCAAGAATACGCCCGTGAAAGCAAAAGGTACTGAGAACATAATCACAAAGGGCAAACGTAGACTCTCAAATTGTGAAGCCATCACGATGAACACCAAAACGATGATAAGGATCAGGAGCATAGATAACTCTCCGAAGGTCTCCTGCTGTGTCTCATAGGTACCACCAATCTTGTATGTTATATTAGTGGGCAGTTTGAGCCCCTGCATAATCTCGTTACTTGCAGTAGCCACGTCCGATAGGACAACACCCGACGCTCCCGTAACCGTAAGAGTGATCACACGTGATCGGTCCTTACGCTCGATCGTTGGGGGTGTCGTACTCTCTGCAATATGTCCGAGTTCGCCAAGACGTATGTTAGCACCCGAGGGTGTTACGACCAAGATATTCGTAATATCGTCTAGCGAACGACGATACTCCGGAGCCAGACTCACACGTATCTTATACTCATCGCCGTCCTCGCGGTAGTAACTCGACACATTACCGCTAATAGCCGCACTTAGATAACTAGAGGCTGTCGCTAGCGTAAGACCATGCTCTGCGAGTTTCTCACGATCGAAGACAAAGTTTAGTTCGGGGGAGAAGTCTTTACGACTGATCGCCACCTCACTAACAATTGGTTTTCCATCGAGTGTCCGTTCCTCTAGTTGCTTTTTGACAAGGCGAGCGATAGAGTCTGTCTCATAAAACTCATGCCCAAATATGTCGAGGCTAACAGAGTTACCACCTTGTCCCTCGTTACCTCCTGCTTGCACCTTATAACTATACAACTGTGGATAGTCGGCTAGTATAGCACGCATATCATCGGATACTTGGTCTTGCGTGCGTGTTCGCTCTGATCGTGGCTTAAGACCAACACTAAACGTGGCGATGTTCGTACCATTGTCGTCCATCGTCGCCCAAGCATTGCTTCCGTCCGAAGTACCTAAAGTGATGCTCGTTACATCAATCTCTTTGATCTCGCGACGCAAACGATTGTCGATCTCCATAGTAAGTTGTCGCGTCTCATCTAGTCCCGTACCTACGGGCAACTCCGCAGTTACCTCTACGAAGCCATAATCTTGAGCAGGCATCAGTTCGGTCTTGATGAATGGGAAGAGCATCAAACTACCGACAAATAGACCCAATGCCGAGAAGACAGTTGCACGGCGGTGACGGACGCACCATGAGAGTAGTTGGGCATAGAGATTATCCAAACGATCGAGGAAACGAACGAAAGGTGCCAACAACTTCGCTGAGATAGGATTTGGTTTACTGTTACGCTTCAGCATCTGCGACGAGAGCATAGGTATCAGTGAGAGGGCGGCTACCGTCGAGAC
>JBHAFI010000111.1:0-8773 GCA_041856045.1 Porphyromonas sp.
AATTATCTCGTTGAGGAGTGGGGTGGTAAGTATCAATGTCAAGAAATATCGGCTAAGCAAGGCATCAATATAGATGAACTCCTAGAGAAAGTCTTGCTTGAGGCTGAATTGCTAGAGTTGAAGGCTAACCCAACTCGCCGTGCTACGGGTAGCATCATCGAGTCTTCGCTCGATAAGGGGCGTGGTTATGTTGCTACGGTTATGGTACAGAATGGTACGCTCCAGACAGGAGATGTCGTGTTGGCAGGGACACACTTCGGTAAAGTTAAGGCTATGTTTAACGAGCGTAATGCTCGTGTGTCTGAGGCTGGTCCTAGTACACCTGTTCTTATCTTAGGGCTTGATGGTGCTCCTACAGCGGGAGAAACCTTCAATGTAATGGATACAGAGCAAGAGGCACGTGCTCTAGCCAACAAACGTGAGCAACTCAAGCGTGAGCAAGACAACCGTACGAAGAAAGGCTTGACGCTCGACGAATTGGCGCGTCGTAGGGCATTGGGCAACTTCCAAGAGTTGAATGTGATCATCAAGGGCGATGTTGACGGTTCGATAGAAGCCCTTAGTGACTCTCTTATCCGTCTATCGACAGAGGAGATCCAAGTCAATGTTATTCACAAGGGTGTAGGGGCTATTAGTGAGAGTGACGTTGTACTCTCTGCTGCCTCTTCTGCGATTATCATAGGCTTCCAAGTACGTCCGAGTCAAGCCGCTAAGCGACTTGCAGATAGAGAAGGAGTAGAGATACGTACATACTCTATTATCTACGATACGATCGAGGATATTAAGAGTGCTATGGAGGGTATGCTTGCTCCTGAGATTAAGGAGAATGTTGTGGCTAACCTCGAGGTACTCCAGACGTTCAAGATTACCAAGGTCGGAACGATTGCGGGCTGTATGGTTATCGAGGGTAAGATCAAACGTAACAATAAGATCCGTCTGATCCGTGATGGTATTGTGAAGTATCAAGGTGCTTTGGGATCACTTAAGCGTTTCAAAGACGATGCCAAGGAAGTCGTTATGGGACAAGATTGTGGTCTGAATATCGAGGGCTACAACGATATTATGGCTGGTGATATTATTGAAGCATACGAAGAGATCGAAATCAAGAAAACTCTTGACTAATCAATAGTCTATATTCAGTCTTTTAAGGAATATCGGGTACGGCTGTTACTTGCCGTACCCGATATTTGTATAATTATCCACCTTTCTCCTCTCGTTCTATGATGCAGAAGTGCTAGCAGTAATACTAACGCTCCTATTTAGTAGCCTTTGTATGCCTAGGGCCTACTATCCTATGTAACCTCCCCAACTCTGAATATCAACTCGAAGGTTAGTATGAGTAAAAAAGATTTATTACTTAGGTGTTCATTTGCCGAAAGAAGCACAGGGAATATTTTCTGATCTCTAAGTTGGTAGTAGAGGAAATAAATTAAGTGTCTTCTCTCCATAAAGAATACCCTCTTAGAAAGCCCTTATAGAGCCTTCTTGATGATCCATACAAAACATCTAGATTATTTCGTCATTTTATCTAGATGTTTCATATAAAACATCTAGAAGATTTGACAAAAAGTTGTTGAACAATTTGAAGCAAGAGCAGAAAGGGATAATGTAGGTAATCTCTCTCTCTATACTTTCAGCCTAGCAAAACTTGGCTTTTCGTAGGAGAATATCGCATTAGAGAGAGGATAGATTGCATCCAGAGTGAAAAAAGTCAAACTTCTATTACACGCCTAACGTTGAGCCAAGGCTTCACCTGATGACTGCACAGAATGGAGAAGGTTGTTTATCAATTCTGGAGTAGGACGTTCTTCCCTCTTTGTAAACTGGTTGAGATGCTTAGTGAATAGTACCAGCGTCCCGACGAGATTTGTCTGGCTGATTTCAGGGGCGATACGTTCTGGTGAATCAAGAAGTCCACTGATTCGGTATAACTCTCCACACGGATACTCTCTAATAGGCTCAAAAGTATATCCCATCCATATCCAACCCTTCTCTTGTGCATATTTGCCAAAATATGCCCATGACTCTTTATTTTTTACGATAATAAGTTTAGGCTTAATGATCTGCTCTATGATGTTCATCGTGAGATTAAGCTGATCTACAACAAATCGAATGCCATCGGGAGATGTAAGAAGCTCTGAGCGGAGGAATTTTTGGTCTTTTTCTCGATAATAGAAAATATCAAGATAAGTCGCATAATCACGCAAATCGATATTGTCATTATGTAGGAGTCTACGCACAAGTGACCAGTAGACGTCGTATTCTTCGCCTTTCAAAGTCTTGTCTATATCCCCAATAAGATTCCCCTCTTTATCCTCCTCTCGGAATGACGGGTTAATTCCTGTTATCAGAATATCTTTCTGACATTGTGTGTTTCCTAGAGCATAGCCTCTATTTTTAACACAAAGAGGCAATTTACTGATGTAGTCTGAGTTCCAAATTTCAGAAAGTCTGTGTATTATGTCCATAATTGTTTGATAAGATTTCATTTATTCCTTACAAAGGTAGCAATAGTTTTAGAACGGCTCTAAAATAAGACGTCATATTCAGCGAAAAATGACGTCATATTTAGCGAGAAATGATGTCATATTTAATGAGAACTGCTATCAGTTTTTCTCAGACCGAGTATTTCTATCTAAAACAAATGATGTCTGCGAGAATCTGGCAGAGCCTCGTATGTACCCTTGTAGTATTCCTAGGTAGGGTTAATATAAATGTATGATAGATGGATTATGAATGTTGTTCAATTTTTCAATGAGATAACGCTAGGTGAAGATAAGTTGTCAAAAGTTACACATAAAATTTGCCGTAATATAATTCAAGGAGTAGACGAAGAAACTCTTAGGGAGTTGAGGGAGCAAGTAATCCTTGATTGGTATTTATCCAAATTAGTCAATGAGAGGCTGGAACGACAAACTCCGATTACCCGAAATTCAATACATTACAACAAGTCTTGGCGAAAATATCTTAGGGATATACAGCAACGGAGAGTTGGGTGTATATCATTAGCAAGAAAAAAACTTCAAAGTATGTTTCCTCATATGGAGTGGCAGGTGCAATGTAAGCTTCTCTCTTTCTTTTTGCTGGAACCAATAAAAGGAAGTCGTATCTGGGCTTTGAATACATTGTCTTCTCATTGGACCTTACTTATAGGACCTGGTCAGCAATTAAGGAAGCGATGGCTTAAGATGGTGTTGCACTTATGGGAGCAATACCAAGAAAAAGAGATTGCACTTTTTATTGTGAAGCATGCCGATGAGGAGAGTGTCTTAAAATTGGAGCAACCTTTGTCAGAGGTTATTGGCTATCCAAAGGTCGCATTAAGATTGGGGCTAAATCCCAACTACAAAGTGAACCAATCTGCTTTATCCCATCTTGAGTGGTTCTATATGATGGCTAAACTCAAGCATAAAGTAGACCCAGCTGTATGCGAGATGATTTTTGCTGAGATACTGTCAAAAGCTGTCGTAAGGAAGAAATGTCCTATCATTTCTGATGATTCTATATTTTCATTTGCTCTTGACGACCAAGTTGGACTAGCACTATGGTGCTTGGGAGAACTAAAGCAGCCTAGAATTATCATAAACTTCTTTTATTGTGACAGAAAACTCCAAGATTATTTAACTCGGAACCTAAACAAAGATATCTCACAAGAGGAGTACTGGCTCCTCATGTGCAAAGAGGCTCCTAAGTATTTCTCGTTGCCTTCACTCGACATATATAAGCAAGAGCAATTAGATGAATTGATGAATCGCTATCCTATCGTGAGAGAATTTAGGCAGAGGTTTAGGCTAGAATGTGAATAAAAATAGATACTTATATTTTATACCTTTGCTACGTAAGTAGAACAAAGTAGTATATGAGTGCAAATATCTTTGGACGCTACGTCTGGCTAATAGAACAGTTTAGACGTTATGGGCGTCTAACCTATGAGGAGGTCAATAGCCTCTGGCGTAGAAGTGGATTGAGTTATGGTGATAATGATAATCTCGCGATACGTACCTTTCACAATCATCGCAAGGCTATCTCCGATATATTCGAGGTTGATATTGTATGTGATACAAAAGGGGGGTATAAATATTATATTGACCAATTAGAGAGTTTAGAAAAAGACAGTCTTCGGACTTGGCTAATAGACTCATATGCTGTGATGAATCAAATTCAAGCAGACAGGAGATTAAAGCATCGCATTGTCTTCGAACATATACCTTCTGGCCATCGATGGCTTAGTCCTATCATGGAGGCAATGCGTAATAATTTAGTGCTAAAAGTTACTTATCAGGGATTTGGGAAATCTAAACCTTACCACTTTGATATAGAACCTTATTATCTTAAAGTTGTGAAGCGTCGTTGGTATGTATTAGCACGTAATCCGTATTATTCGTCTCTAAATACTGTGGGGTCCAGCAATCTAAATGAGACTTCCAATGATGTGTTTAGTGTCTATGCTCTCGACCGTATTTTAGATTGCCACTTAACGGCAACCACTTTTTTCTTGAAAGAGGATTTTAATGTCCATGAATACTTCAACGGATGTTGTGGTATCATTAGTTCAACAGAACCGCCTATTAAGATTGTGCTAAGAGCGTACAAAGAAGCGCCGAACTATCTTCGTACGCTTCCACTCCATGAGTCTCAGCGAGAATTGGTGGAAATGAATGATGGCAATGCTACATACTTTGAACTAACTGTTTGTCCTACATTTGAGCTATATCAATTACTATTAGCACAAGCTGATCAAATAGAGATTCTTGAGCCTCAATCAGT
This sequence comes from Porphyromonas sp., assembly GCA_041856045.1. Lineage (GTDB taxonomy): Bacteria > Bacteroidota > Bacteroidia > Bacteroidales > Porphyromonadaceae > Porphyromonas. The sequence continues at coordinate 4,768 of JBHAFI010000111.1, forward strand.
TCGTGACCAGATGGGCAACTTCGCAAAGGTGCTAATGGCATATTATAATGGCGATGAATAACGATGCCTCAGAGGGTCTTTTCTGTTTTGACAGCAAAGAGATCCCTCATAAGCCTATCTCTCGGTAGGATAATCACGCTCTACGGGGAAGCCTTGCAAGAGTCTTGTGACAGCATCTATGCAGTTAGACGAAGGCCTGCGTCCTCGTTGCTCTATCCTTGCGTGGTCATTAGAGAGAATACGGCAACTGACGCTTACGATGCAAGAGGAAAGACTAAGACTCCCCAGCATAAGCCCGTATCTCACCTAGAGATCTGTTGCCTATCGTAAGGCCTACGCACTCTTTACATTCGCGAGTAAACACATTCGAGCATCTAAAGCATTAAACCCTGATTTACAACACATAAGAACATATCCATTCTTAGCAATTTCAAGTATCCCAAACTATAAATCAAGCCTTGACGCATAAAAATCACGACTTGGCACATAAGCGTCAAGCCTTGACGGATAAAAATCAAGGCTTGGCAGATAAGTTCCCCAAATATCCTCTGCTAAGCAAGACTAATAAGAGGGTATCTCGGCAATTAGTAGCCTAAGGGAGTAGGCAAACACAAGATAGACTTGGGGCTAAGGTTGATTATTCGTAGGGATTTTATTACTTTTATATTCAAATCACTATTAGCAGCCAAACACGCTATATGAGTTATCTCAAATATGACAAAAGGTTGATGAGCAACCTAGACGAAGCACTACATAGAGAGTACATTCGTACTAATCGTATGGGGGCATATTGTTGCTCAAGCATCGTAGACTGTAATACGCGTAAATATCACGGAGCCTTGGTCGTGCCAATACCAAGTCTTAGCCGTAATAATCACGTCCTACTCTCGACTCTTGATGTAAGTATTATACAGCACGATGTCCCATTCAATATAGGTCTACACCAATACAAAGGTGATGTATTCTCGCCCAAAGGACATAAGTATATACGCGAGTACAACGTAGATATTGCCTCCTCTACAACCTATCGTGTAGGGGGGGTGGTACTACGCCGTGAGATGTTTCTCTGTCATTACGAGCATCGTATTCTCTATAAGTACACCTTGCTTGAGAGCCATACAGCGACGACGCTTCGCTTCTCTCCGCTTCTTGCCTTCAGAGATGTGAAGATCCTCACGCACCGCAATGAGCAACTCAACAGACACTACGATGTTGTCGATGGGGGGCTTAGTTGGTGTTTGTATCCCGGCTATCCTCATCTCAATATACAATTCAGTACCGAGGCAAAGTTCGTCGATAATCCTCATTGGAACGAACAAATCTTATACTTCAAAGAGCGGGAAAGAGGTTACGAACACACCGAGGACTTATACGTCCCCGGCTACTTTGAGTGTACGATAGAGATGGGCAAACCTATCTACGTATCGGCAGGTATTGAGGCGACAGATCCTCGACACCTTGCGGATCTTTTTGACGAGGAGTATAAGATCCGTATTCCACGTATGGACTTTCGCTCTTGTCTGCTGAGTTCGGCTCAACAGTTTTACTTCCGTCCGAATGCTAGCGATGGTTATCTCCTTGCAGGTTATCCTTGGTTTGGCGTTCGGGCAAGAGATCTATTTGTTGCCCTCCCCGGTTGCTCTATCTATGCAGATGCTCCCGAGCGTTATTATCGTATTATGGATACGGTAATCCCCCTCCTACGCAAGTATATGTCGGGCGAGAGTATCCATCATAGCCCTATGAGCAACGTAGACGATCCTGATGTATTACTATGGGCTGTGTGGTCGATCCAACAGTTTGCCAAGAAGCATAGCATCGATGAGGCTCGTAGTCTATATGGCGATATTGTCCACGAGATCCTCCAGTACTATCTAGGGCATCATAGCCATAGTAAGGTAATGCTCGCAGAGAATGGGTTGCTCTATGCCGAGAGCGATGGTAGTCCTCTTAGTTGGATGGACGCTAGTCTAGATTGGCGTGCTGTAATCCCACGACGCGGTTACCTTGTTGAGGTTAATGCCTTGTGGTATAATGCTCTGATGTTTACCAAAGAGTTACTGCCCGAGAAATGGGAAGAGGCTGGTTATGGCTACTATCAAGAACTTATCGAGCGAAACTTCCGTAATGTCTTCTCCAACGAGCATGGCTATCTCTATGACTTCGTTACGATACAGGGTGAGCGAGATCTAAGTGTGCGTCCGAATATGCTCTTTGCTGCTTCTCTCCCCTACTCTCCCCTTAGTCGTCGCGAGCAACGCAATATCGTTGAGATTGTAACGAGAGAACTACGTACCCCCAAGGGACTCCGCACACTTAGTCCCAAGAGTTATGGCTATCGCCCACAGTGTCAAGGTTCGCAACGAGATAGAGAACTTAGTTACTACAATGGTAGCGTATGGGCATGGTTGCTCGGGCCCTACTTTGAGGCTTATCTACGCCTATATGGTCGTGGAGCGATAGGCTTCGTTGAGCGTACACTCATCGGTATGGAGGAGGAAGTTCACGAGCATGGTATCGGGACAATAAGTGAGTTATTTGATGGTAATCCTCCGTATCGGGGTCGTGGTGCTATATCACTAGCGATGAGTGTAGGAGAGATCATACGCTCGCTTGCACTTCTCGAAGAGAGCAAACTGCGTTATCCAGATGTAAACCCTATTATTAGTTACGACCTTTAAGACGACTTATCAGAATGAAAGCACTTATGTTTGGCTGGGAGTTTCCCCCACATATCCTCGGAGGTCTAGGGACAGCCAGTTACGGACTTACACAAGGTATGGCAGAGCAAGATGATATGGATATAACCTTCGTTATCCCTAAGCCGAGCGGTGACGAGGACACCAGTTTCTTGCGTATTATCGGAGCAGGGAATACGCCCGTCGTACACAAGGAGGTCGAGTATGATTTCGTCCGCGAACGCCTCGATCGCAAGATGACGCCCGAGTTGTATTATCATCTGCGTAACCATATCTATGCAGACTTTAGTTATCGTAAGACAGACGAGTTGGGTTGCATAGAGTTCTCTGGGAAGTACCCCGACAACCTATTGGAAGAGATCAATAATTACTCTATCGTCGCAGGCGTACTAGCACGAGCCGACAACTACGATATTATTCACTCGCACGACTGGCTTACCTATCCAGCAGGCATTCACGCTAAGCAGATTACAGGCAAGCCTTTGGTCGTACACGTACACGCTACAGACTTTGACCGCAGTAGAGGTAATGTCAATCCTACAGTCTTCGCTATCGAGATGGACGGTATGAACCATGCCGACCATATCATCACAGTGAGTGATCTCACACGACGTACAGTTATCGAGAAGTACCACCAAGACCCACGTAAGGTAACGACCGTACATAATGCCGTCACTCCACTATCACCTGCGATACTCAACCTTCCCGACAAACGTGGCGTGAAGGATAAGATCGTAACCTTCCTAGGACGCATAACGATGCAAAAAGGTTGCGAGTACTTTGTCGAGGCAGCCGCACGAGTATTAGCCAAGAAGCCAGAGGGTGTTCGGTTTATCATGGCAGGGAGCGGTGATAAGATGGACGAGATGATCAATCTTGCGGCCAAATACAATATCGCCGATCGCTTCCACTTCACAGGTTTTATGAAAGGGCAACAAGTCTATGAGGTCTTCCGCAGTAGTGATGTCTACGTCATGCCTAGCGTTAGTGAGCCTTTTGGCATCTCTCCCTTGGAAGCGATGCAATGTGGTGTGCCCTCGATCATCAGTTACCAGAGTGGTTGTGCCGAGATCCTCAACTATGCCGTCAAAGTAGACTACTGGGACGTAGATGCTATGGCAGACGCTATCTATGCTCTCATCACCTACCCAGAGATGCATGCCTTCCTCAAGGAAGAAGGACTCAAGGAGGTTAATAGCATTACTTGGGTCGATGCCGGGCGTAAGGTACGACAGATCTACGACTCTGTCCTACGACAATAGAGGCGTAATGAGTCCACTACAAACTACTGCCGTGTAATACAGATA
>JBHAFI010000112.1:0-9965 GCA_041856045.1 Porphyromonas sp.
GGTAGCGTAGACCTTACGAGTTACTTTGTGCAGGCAGGCTACTTCAACGGAGGTACGGTATTGAAATTCATTACCTTCGGGGGGAAAGAGATAACAGGTATCGCTTGGAATGGTATTAGTCCCGAGCAAGAGCAAACACTAGGGCGACGCTACAATAGTGCTGGCGATATGATGATCGACGGCAAGGCTGGCGTACGTTACTATCATAATACCGACAACTACAATCAAGGACATAATCATCTGATCCTTACCCAACGACTATCGCCTAGCCTCAACCTTAACCTTACGGGGCATTATACCAAGGGCTTTGGCTATACCCACGAGTATCGTACGGGACAAAAACTCGTTAAGTATGCCCTCAAGCCCTACACGGCAAGCGATGGATCGACAGTAAGTCGTACCTCGCTAATCCGCCGTAAGTATCTCGACAACGATTTCTGGGGGCTCATAGGCAACCTAAACTGGAAGTCCGAGGGCTGGGATATTACGCTTGGCATCAGCGGTAACCACTATACGGGTCTTCACTACGGGGAGTTGCCATGGATAGCCTACTATCCGACAGCCGTATATCCCGAGGACAGATACTACGAGAGTAAGGGGAGCAAACTCGACCTCTCTAGTTACCTCAAGATGAGTTATCAAGTTACGCCACAACTCTCGATATACGGGGATATTCAGTATCGACATATCGACTACAAGATCACGGGGACGGGCGATGGATATAGCGACAAACTCTCGGCTATGCAGACGCTAAACGTTGATGAGCGATTTGACTTCCTCAACCCCAAGGCAGGACTATACTGGCAGTGGCACAAGCAACACCACGCGTATGCCTCTATCGCTATCGCTCATCGTGAGCCCAAACGATCTATGTACACAGACGCAGGCGTAGACGCTCCTCTTCCTAAGCCCGAGAAGATGATAGACTACGAACTAGGCTATGGCTTCTCTAGCCCTCGCCTATCTTTGAGTGCAAACCTATACTATATGCACTACCGCGACCAACTAGTGATGAGTGGTAAGTGGAGTGACGTGGGCGAGGCTCTACTTGAGAATATCCCCGATAGTTATCGCCTAGGTGTGGAACTATCGGCAAGTGCTAAGCCTCTCGATTGTCTACGCCTTGACGCTAGCCTTGCCCTTAGCCGTAACAAACTCAAAGACTACAATTACACCTATGCCGTCTATGATGATAGTTATGAATGGACGGGAGAGAAGACGATCGTACACCAAGACGTAGACATTGCCTATTCGCCACAAGTTGTGGCTTCGGGGGCTCTGACCTTTACGCGTGGAGGCCTTGAAGCAAGCCTTATCGGGCAAGCCGTAGGGAGCCAGTATCTCGACAACACGGCAAACAGCGGTAGACAACTACCTGCCTATGCTGTCGCCAACCTACGCTTGGGCTATAAGATCCCTATTAAGCGTTTTGCCAAGGAGTGGTCTATCTCGCTACTCGTGAATAACCTATTTGACAAGCAATATCACAGCAATGGCTGGGTCTATGATATGGGTATTAAAGCAAACGGCTCTACGGCATTTAATGACCTAAGGTTATATCCCCAAGCCGGGATCAACTGCCTTGTGGGGACAACCTTAACATTCTAGGCAAAGCCCTTGATTGATAGTGCGTCAGCCACAGACGATAGCCGTCTGTGGCTGACGCTGCTTTATTATCGGCATTAGCCCCAAGAGCGATATACTCCCGACATAGGGTTATCCTACGATCGGGCAATAAGCCACGTGAAGAGCGACCTAAGCCATAGCACCTCCCGACAGAGAGAATAGATAGGCTCTTGAGGTAGAGGTTGTATTTTGTCCTATCTTTGTTGTTACATTAGGTCAAAGACCTTGATAACTAATAGATCTATATGATGACAAAGAGAGAAAAAGCCCAGCAAGGCTTGGGCTATATGCCTTGGGATAGTACACTCACGATGGAGCGTAACCGAGCCTACGACCTATGCTATGAGTATAACCACCTACGCCCCTCACTTGAGGCTGAGCGACACCGCATACTCAGGGAACTCCTAGGAGATATTGACGAGAGTACGATGATTATGTCACCCTTCCATTGTGACTATGGGTATAATATCAAACTCGGTAAAAATTTCTACGCCAACACTGGTTGCGTTATGCTTGATTGTGCAACAATACGTATCGGGGATAACGTCCTACTAGGGCCTAATGTAGGGCTGTACACTGCTACGCACCCTATGGACGCCAACGAACGCAAGACAGGACTAGAGTATGCACAGGCGATCAACATAGGGGACAATGTATGGCTCTGTGCCGGTGTACACGTCTTACCGGGAGTTACGATAGGGCGTAACACGGTTATTGGGGCTGGGTCGGTCGTTACCCAAGATATTCCAGCAGGAGTATTGGCCGCGGGTAACCCTTGTCGCGTTATCCGTCCCTTGGACGCCAACGAGCAAGTCCCTAGATAAGCATAAAAAACAAGGGAAGCGTATATACCTCGTCAAGAGTACCGCCCCAACGTACCCAACAAAATACACGACAATATGAGAAGCCTACGACAGACAAGCCACCTAATACAAATACTTATGTACACAGTCCTCGGGATCGGTATGCTCTGTTCCTGCCATTCGCAGGGCGAGAGTCGTATCGACATCAGACATCAGGGCGACAGCCTATCTATCATCAGCATTACCAAGCCCAAACGCTATCTACTACTGCCTATTCAAGAGGCTAGTGACGAAGCCCTCGTTAAACTACACTTGGGTAAGCCCGAAGATGTATATATGGACATTCGCTTGGCTGTCGATAGCGTAGACTATTACGTCCCCTTGGCTCTCCCCGAGGGTAGTGATAGAGCCGAGGTATATGTACAAAGACTCAAGACAGATGCCCTTGCGTGGACAAAACTCCAACTTGTCGATACCTTTGATACCAGCAAGAAGGATTACTTCCACCCCGTGTATCACCATACAGCCCCTTATGGCTGGATGAACGACCCTAATGGCTTACTCTATCACGATGGCGAGTATCATCTCTACTATCAATATAATCCCTATGGCTCACGATGGGGTAATATGCACTGGGGACACTCTGTAAGTAAAGATCTCGTACACTGGGAGCATCTAGAGCCTGCCATAAGTCGCGATACCCTTGGGCATATATTCTCGGGAAGCACCATCGTAGATAAGAGCAATGTCGCAGGCTTTGGTAAAGATGCTATCCTAGCATTCTATACCTCGCATCGATGGATAGAGGGCAAGCAATGGCAGGCACAGAGTCTTGCGTATAGTCTAGATAAGGGGCGTATATTCCGTAAGTACGAGGGTAATCCTATCCTCACGCCTTATGATGGGGTGCAAGACTTCAGAGATCCTAAGGTCTTTTGGTACGAGGCAGGCAAGATGTGGTATATGATCGTGTCGGCAGATGTGGAGATGCGTTTCTATAAGTCGTCCAACCTCAAGGACTGGACGTATGTCTCTTCCTTTGGCAAGGGCTGGGGCGTTCAGCCTAATCAATTTGAATGCCCAGACTTCTTCCCACTCCCTATTGACGGCGATCCCAACAGACAAAAGTGGGTGATGCTCGTAAACATCAATCCCGGCTGTCTGTTTGGTGGTAGTGCAACGGAGTACTTCGTAGGTGACTTTGATGGCAAGGTATTCACACCGATCACAGCACCGCAAACGACGAAGTGGCTCGATTGGGGTAAGGATCACTATGCCGCGGTAACCTTCGGGAATATGGGCGACAGAGTTATTGCCTTGCCATGGACAAGTAATTGGCAGTATGCCAACTTCACGCCCATTCGTCAGCATAGAGGAGCGAATGGTCTACCACGAGAACTCCGACTATTCACAGGAGTAGACGGAGATCTGTATGTCTCGGCAAACGTTCCCGAGGAAGTCAAAGCACTAAGGCAAGGTAAGGCAACACTTACGAGAAGCGAACTCAAACTTAACTCCCAAGCCCAAGTCCTCGAGCCTTTGATGAGCGACAATCGTGGAGCGATGGAACTTTGCTTCAAAATCAGACCTCAAGGGGCTAGCCTAGTACACTGCGATTTGCAGAATAGTAGAGGGGAGGTATGCCAGATATACCTCGACCTCAAGAGCGGTAAAATTGTGATGGATCGTACACAGAGTGGCATTACGGACTTTGGCTACAAGAGCGAGCCACACCGCATAGAGAACCACGATAGACGCAAGCATACTGCGATCAACTATCACAACGACTTCGCTCTTGCTACGTGGGCCCCTCTTAGCCTTACTAGAGGAGGAGAGGAGTATGAGATCCGTATATTCGTAGATAAATACACGATCGAACTCTTTGTCGACAACGGACGCATCGCTATGACTAACCAAGTATTCCCACAAGAGCCTTACAATAGCCTCAAGTTCGCGAGTGATGCCCCTGCGAGTATCACCGACCTCGAGGTCTACCGCCTCGGGCTGTAACCCCGATATATGAGGCAAAACAAGTAACTTTGTTAGAGTAGAGAGGAGGGCTAAGGCTGTCGCTATTCCCTCCTCTTGGCAAGCATAAACAGATAAACAACTTATCCCCAGTATGAAGATACAAGAGAGTGTACAACGTGATGTCTTGGAGCGTTTCTTACGCTATGTACAGATTGATACAGAGAGTGCCTACGGCAGTAGCACCTATCCCTCAACAAGCAAACAGTTGGATCTGCTACGCCTCCTTAAGAACGAACTTATAGCCCTCGGTGCTAGTGACGTAAATATGGACAAGTATGGATACGTTACAGCAACCATACCAGCCTCTCCGGGAGCAGAGCATGCACCGGTTATTGGCTTGATCTCCCACGTAGATACGAGTCCCGATCTCAGCGGACACAATGTACGTCCACAAGTCGTAAGTAACTATCAAGGAGGAGATATTCCGTTGGGATCCTCGGGATATGTACTTAGCCCTCAAGACTTCCCCGACCTAAGCCAAGTCATAGGGCATGATATTGTGACGACAGACGGCACTACACTGCTCGGAGCCGACGATAAAGCCGGGATCGCTGAGATTATGACTATCGCAGACTACCTACTACGCAATCCCGAGGTAACACACGGCAAGGTGCGTATTGCCTTTACGGCAGATGAGGAGATTGGGCACGGGGTAGATCATTTTGATGTTGAGGCATTCGGGGCTGACTTTGCCTATACGCTCGATGGCGGGCAAGAGGGCGAACTAGAGTATGAGTGCTTCAATGCCTGCTCTGCCGAGATAAAGGCACAAGGGCGTAATATCCACCCCGGCTATGCTAAAGGTAAGATGATTAACGCTCTACAAGCCCTATGCGATGTTCACAATATGCTCCCCGAGAACGAACGTCCCGAGAACACGGAAGGCTTCAATGGCTTCTACCATCTTATTGAGATGAGTGGGAGTGTAGACGCTGCTCTATCACGCTACATTATCCGAGATCATAGCCGCGAACTATTTGAGGAGCGTAAAACACGCCTTGCTGGTGCTGTCCGTACGATCAATGCCCAGTTGGGAGGCGAGATACTTACTCTCACGCTTACCGATCAGTACTATAATATGCGTGAGAAAATTGAGCCGCACATGGAACTCATCAATATCGCAGCCCAAGCAATGCTTCAAGCAGGGGTGCAACCCATTATTCGTCCTATTCGGGGAGGAACAGATGGGGCGAGACTCTCGTTTATGGGCTTGCCCTGTCCCAACCTATTTGCTGGTGGGATCAACTTCCACGGACGTTTTGAGTACGTTTCTATTCAGACGATGTCTAGAGCCGTAGAGACTGTTATACACATACTTAATCTATTCAGCAAGGAGAATAAGTAGTAGCAAACAAAAGTTTTTCTAGAAAAGGTTTGCATAATTCAAAAATAGTTCCTACCTTTGCATTGCAAACGAGAAAGGAACTGGGCAGTTACCAGAGTGGCCAAATGGGGCTGACTGTAACTCAGCTGGCTTACGCCTTCGGTGGTTCGAATCCATCACTGCCCACATTAGAGACCTTGAGAATGCGGAAGTAGCTCAGTTGATAGAGCATTAGCCTTCCAAGCTAAGGGTCGCGGGTTTGAGCCCCGTCTTCCGCTCTAAAGTCTAAGGCTATCCAATGTGGATAGCCTTTTTGCATTTATATGATGATACTATGACTAAATTATTGACATTCTCTCTCTGCTGTTGTCTTACGATGAGCGTTGGACTAGCACAAGCACCCAACAAAAATAAGAGCACTCGGACAACGGCTAGTATGCAAAGCAAGCAGGCGAAGACTGGGAGCTATCAATTCTCGGCTTTGGCAAACAACGGGCAGGAAGTTAGTTTTGACTCCTACCGAGGGAAAGTACTCCTCATCGTAAATACTGCGAGCAAGTGCGGATTGACACCTCAATACGCAGCCCTCGAGCAGTTGTACAAGCAGTATGCAGATAGGGGCTTGGTCGTGATTGGCTTCCCTTGTGATCAATTTGGCAATCAGGAGCCGGGGAGTGACGAAGAGATTAAAGAGTTTTGCCAACTCAACTATGGTGTTAGTTTCCCCATTATGAAGAAGATTGAGGTTAATGGCGATAACGCTCACCCGATCTATAAGTACCTCAAGAGTACAGCGAAAGGGTGGTTTGGAAGTGCCATCAAGTGGAACTTCACCAAATTTCTTATTAGCCGTGACGGCAAGAAGATAGAGCGTTATGCTCCGATCACCAAGCCCGAGAGCCTCCAAGAGGATATAGAGGCTATGCTCCAAGAGTAAACTACACTATCAATAGTCAAGCGGGACTTTTACCAAGGCTCTCATATAAGCCCTCGGTAAAAGTCCCGCTTTATATGTTAATCCGACTGTCATTGAGGTATCATCAATGAGGGTACGTACGCTTATCCTTGACTGTAACTAAGCATTAACTTGGGTGGTTGGGGGCGTGTGCTTGCAGGGCTAAGGCTTCGCCTCGTCGGATAGACTCTTGTGACAAGGGGGTGATGCTACACCAAAGAGCGAGATCCTCCAAAGTAATCGGATAGACCTCCCCCTCCCTAAGTGCCGACACCACCGCACGTAGCATTACATAATCCATACCACTATGATGAGCATCATATCTCAAGGCTTCGTCTGCCCAAGCCTGCCAATAGCGATGTTCATAACGCTCAATATAGGGCATATCATCTTCCCACGTTTCGTTCGGACTAAGCCCCTCTACATAGATACAGCGACGCTCACCGTCCCAGATACCACGTGTCCCCTGTATCTCCCAGTCAAGACTACGGGGGCGTGGTAAGGTCGTGTCGTGTGTTAGCGTTAGGAGAACGCCCTTAGCGGTTGTAATATGTGTCGTAATGACATCGCCGAGAAACTCACCTCCCTCTCGTGGCATTGCCGAGGCGTCACGGATACGCTCGCTAAGCCCGAGAGCCCGAGATGCCTGACTGTACAAGCGTAGCATACTATCACTTCGCCCCAAGCCGAGCATAAGTGCCAAAGGAGCGAAGCCATGAGTCGGGTAAATATCAGCATTCGGTTTAAGGTAATAGCGATAACGCCAAGAGCCTTCTCCACTCTTATACGGACTACCACTCTCATCAATAAGTACGCGACGCAGATCGTGTCGGTATCCTCCTCGTAGATGGATCAATTCGCCTAGCAGTCCCTCCTCAACCATACGCCATACGGCTAGTATCTCTCGCTTGAAGAGAGCATTCTCTAGCGGGAAGACCTCGACCCCGGCAGTCCTCGATCGATCAATAAGTATCTGATATTCGCTCGCCTCGCCATAGAGGTTAAGACCGGGCTTTATCTCAAGGGCCACGTGACAACCTCGATCTACGGCATAGAGTGCTTGCTCGATATGAAACATCCACGGAGAGGCAACAACGACCAACTCGGGCTGTAAGGCATCAATCATTAGCCGATAAGCCTCCTCTCCCCCAGAATAGACGGCAATACCCTCGTAAGTACTACCGTCCTCCATACCTAGGTCGGCAATACCCACGACCTCAACAAGGTCGGGCATCGATCTAAGCATCTTGAGGAGATAGGCTCCACGATAACCAAGTCCGATAAGGGCAGTACGTATCTTATTCATCTCATCTAAATGGATTGATAATCTCCATATCACGGGCATAATCGCGTAGATAGAGGAGCGACTCCGGACCCTTATTCATCAGAAGGTCAAAGCAAGACAATTCGGGTGTGAACGCTCCCGCTCGTGCCAAGGCTTGATAATAAGGAGGGTAGTCCTCTAGACGGCTACGATCCAATCGCCGTGGGTGTAGTAGACTACGCCAATCACATACTTCTGCCTCATAGTCTGCTACGTAAGTGGGCGTCTCTTCCCAACGAAAGTCGAGGTCTATGAGTCGGCAGAGTGTCGTGAGGAGTGCGAGGTTATAGTCCCACAGATACTCATATCGTTTCTCGTAAAAAGGCTGTATATCGTCCCAATAATACTCAAAATAGGGGCTACTCCCATAGTTGGTACGTAGTGCTTGCTCGTGCTGATGACGCCACGCTCCATGCTCGCTAATACGTACGTCCTTGATAGGTGTACGCCAGCCCTCGGGACGCTCGATAGGTATCGTTAGGCTCTGCACTCCTTGAGCCGTGAGGATATCACATCTATTACGCCAACTTTGCTTGACAATATGCTCGTGAGCCTCTAGTAGAATAGGACGCCCCGCCTCGGCATATAGCAAAGCCATATATGCCAAAGAGGGAGCGTAGGCTGTGGGTAACAATACAGGCATCTGTAACCAGTGCTTATAGTCCTCTCAAGGACACTAATCTGCGTTGATGAAGCGGAACATACGGCTCCAGCGGATACCACCTGAGAATAGTCCCTGCTCATCGTTGCGTGAGAACCAAATGAAAGAGGGTGTCCCCACGATATGATCCTCGGGGACGAAGCCCCACGCACGGCTATCGGCAGAGTTGTGTCTATTGTCGCCCATCATGAAGTAATAGTTTTGAGCAAAGGTATAGCGTGTTTGCTCCTTGTCGTCGATGTACACTTTGCCATCTCGCATATCCAACTTATGTCCCTCATAGGCTCTGATGCAACGCTCATAGAGGGTATAGTTGCTGGGCGTGAGGTCGATCGTCATACCTTGCTTGGGTATGATGATAGGACCATAATTGTCTACCGTCCATCGGTTGCTCTGCGACAGAGGGTAGCAACTGCTCTCCTCGGGCGTATATTGTCGGCGTACTACAGCCTTGATATTGGCTTCGCCGCGTAGTGACTCCACCATCTCGGCAGTAAGGGGCATCTCATAGATACGCCCGAAGTTGTTGTACTGATCAATAGGTTTGATACCATAGAGATCTACATAGTGCTGTACAGCCTCTTCTACGGGTGCTACAATATCGGGTGTCGCCAAGACGTCACGATAATTGATCTCTAGGGCGTCGAGGGTCTCCTTGGCGAGTTCGCTACCATCTGTCTGTACGAGGTAGTTGAGTTGCATCTTTGAGGGGTTCTTGCCGGGCTTATCGTTGATGTACACTTGTGCATCTTTGATCTCAAACTTATCCCCGGGCATACCTACAAGACGCTTCACATAGTGGTCGCGTCTGTCGATAGGTCGGTAGATAATATCCCCAAACTGTGCTTTGTCGCTATTAACGACCTCACGACCATAGTAATGGCAGAGTGTCAAGTAGTCGGGATTGGTCATTTTTGTTGCCACGGTATCCCCGGCAGGGAAGTTAAATACGACAAGGTCGTTACGCTCTATCTTGCCATAACCTGCTAGACGCTCGTAAGACAATGTAGGCGTAGCACTATATGTCTCCATATCCCCGATACGATTGTGTACAAGTGGTAGGGCAAGAGGGGTCATCGGCAGGCGAGGCCCATACTTGAGTTTGCTCACGATGAGATAGTCGCCTGTGAGCATCGTCTTCTCTAGTGACGAAGAGGGAATACCAAAGTTTTGGAAGAAAAAGGTGAATAGGAACGTTACGGCAACCACCGTATAGAGAATATCCCCAACAAGTGAAACAA
>JBHAFI010000113.1:0-6007 GCA_041856045.1 Porphyromonas sp.
ACTTCGTACGGAATAGTTTCGCCTTGCTCTGCCATAAGTTCGATAGGGGTCATCTTCCCCCCGAAGATCGTCACACGATCACCTTCTTTCGCTTCGGGAGCATTGCTTAGGTCTATCATACACGCGTCCATGCATATATTACCGATGATCGGGCAAAGACGCTCATCATACTCTACTGCCCAGCGTCCATTCCCATATCGGCGTGACAAGCCATCGGCATAGCCTATCGGAATGATGCCGATACGTGTGTCCTGTGCCATCACAGCCTTACAGCCATAACCAACGCTATCTCCTTGTGGAATGGTCTTCACTTGTAGTATCGTCGTCGTGAGCCTTGCTACCGGCTCGACCTCCCTCCGTCCTGTCGGACTAAAACCATACAGCCCGATCCCCAAGCGTCCACCTGCAAAGGCATAGTCCTTATAGAAGCGTTCGAGTCCTGCCGTATTCAGGAGGTGCAGGCGTGGATAAGGCTTGCGATAACTCGCCACCTGCTCTAGTGTTGCCATTAGCCTCGTGTAGAACGTCAGCAAATACTCGGCTTGCTCGTGCGTGAAAGGATCCAGTCTCTCCTCATCGGCACCTGCTAGATGGCTAAAGACGCTCGAGAGTCGCACCCCCGCAGCGTCTACTATCGACACGATAGCAGGAATATCCTCAAGGCGGAAGCCCAGTCGGTGCATTCCGCTATCGACCTTAAGGTGGAGGGCAGGACGCTCCCGAGGATCAAAACGCTCGGCAAACAAGCGTAGCATCTCTAGCGAATAAACCTCGGCATCTAGGCGATAAGCCCTAAGGCTATCAAGGTTTGTTGCTTGTGGGTTCATCACGATGATAGGGCTCTCTACACCCTTATTACGTAGTGCCTTGCCCTCATCGGCTACTGCCACAGCGAGGTACTGCACTTGTCTTGTTTCCTCGAGCGTACGGGCTACCTCGATAGCACCCAATCCGTAGGCATCAGCCTTGATCATACATATTAGAGCGGCCTCCTCTGGTAGTCGTGAGCGATAAAAGGATAGGTTGCGTCTTAGGACTGCGAGATCGACCTCTAGACTTGTCGTATGCTCACGCATCGACAGACGGCGTACTAGTTCCTCGAGCCGTTGGTGCCTAGCCCCCTTTATAAGTAATGCTTTCTCTCGGAGCAAGTCCTCACTATACTGCGAGAGAAGCGACTCTATCGTGGGGACGACACGCAGGTCTAGCCCTCCTAGACGACCTACCTCGGGCTTAATATCCCAACCTAGTAGATATACACGCTCGAGATGGTAGGTGGCAAAGCGATGGGCAAGTAAGTCGAGCAATGCCTCCTCACTATATCCCGACTGCTCGATACGCCCTAGGACGAGGGCTTTACCTCCGTAGCCTTGCTGTGTCGAGAGGGCTAGATCGAGGGCATCAAGATCGTTGCTGTAACTATCGTTGATCAGTAGGTTGCCGTAGGCGTTCTCTTTGAGTTCTAGACGCATCGGCAAGGGACTCAGTTCGCCCACGTAAGTTAGTGCTGCCGTATAATGCTGGGGCATCAATGCTTGTATCGTATGTAGGGCAAGGCTAAGGTTCTCCTCAGAGGCTCTATCCATCAGCATACGAGGTATTGCCGTAGGATATGCTTTGTCGCCTGCTTGAGCGTAAGCGTTGGTATAATGTATCTGTGGGTGATGGCTTACGAAGTCGCCTATTATCTCCTCGGCAATAGCCCCGTAATGACTCGTAGGCTTGTGATAGGTGATGAGCCTAGCACTATGCTCTGCCAAGCGAAGTTTCTCCCTATATAGTGTCGGGAGATCGACAAAGTTCTCCCTATGTGCCGTGCCTAGGTGTGTAATAATAACTGCCTCGGGCTGTATCATACGCTCGAGATACTGCATCTCGCCCTCATCGGATATACCCGCCTCGATGAATGCCCAACTAGCCTCACGGGGCATCGCTAGGAGTGCAAGGGCTACACCTATTTGGCTGTTGTAACTCCCGGGCGACCTATATAGTCCCGGCACCTCTCGGTAGAGGAGCGTATAGAGCATCTCCTTGACGATCGTCTTGCCGTTACTACCGGTGATGGCAACGATACGGGCTTTGCTACTCTTACGATGTGCTAGGGCTAGGCTTTGGAGCGACCTTAGTGTGTCCTCCACGACAACGAAGCAGGACGAGGGATACAAACTATCATAATCGGGGCGATGCTCCGACACGACGAAGCAACGTACACCTTGCTCATAGGCTTTACCGATATATCGGTGTCCGTTGCCCGTCTTGGTGACGAGGCAAAAGAAGGCATCTGTACGTCCGATGTTGCTTGCCCTACTATCGAGGGCAACGCGATGTATGTCTAGGCTCTCTGTCCCAATAACAGCGATAGGCTCTAGAGCCTTGGGTATATCCTGCGTATTAAATAGCATAGGTCTGTCCTTGTGGCTTAATGCTCCATTTATTTCGTACAAATGTACGCACTATCCCCCACTCTGCATAATGAGGCATCGCAGAATAGGGACCTCGTCCCCACAAGAATAAGTCGCCCTCTGCCGAGAGAGCGACCTATCCGAGCAATTCTCACGAGGCTATCAGCCGAGGACTCTATTCTGGTTGTCTTAATAGGCTAGGAGGTCAAATACCTCTGTCTAGGGTGGCGAGGCTATGTGTCAAGGCTTGGCGTTTATCCGTCAAGACGTGACGCTTATCTGTCAAGGCGTGATTTTTATGCGTCAAGGCTTGACGCATAGATTAAGGTCGTTTCGCTTACTTGCTTGGCTAGAGAGGAGCGATAGGGTGATGATGCTTGCTCGTGGCTTGTCGCTTAGTTGGGAGAGCCTCAAGCGGGAGAGGCTAGAGGTTTACAAGAGATGAAATAGTTCGCAATAGGCTACGCAGGCTTGTATGTTACTGACGCCTAGTTTCTCGTATATGTTTCGCTTGTACCAGCGAATGCTGTCGTGTGACTTATGTATGATCTTACCAATCTCTCGCTCAGAGAAGCCTAAGCGAGATAGACGTATTACCTCTAGTTCGTTTCTTGTGAGCGTGGCTATCGTTTTCTCTCTGAAGAGATGACAATGTAGGTCGTATTCCCAATATAGTTGTCGTCCTCTGTCGAGGAAATATACTTGCTCTTGGTCGGAACAAGAGAAGTGCAAAGAGCATAGTAGTAGCCTAGGGATATGCTCTTGAGGCTCTTCCAAGACGACTGCTTGGAGTGTTAGGTATAGAGCCCTCTCTCGGTCTAGGCATAGGTTGATAGATAGACAGCCGTCGGAGGTATGCTCTGCCAAGCCCCAACAGCCAGAGAGCGAGAGTTGGTCAAACAACTTATGGTTCCGTTCATTCCAAATAGCCTCAAGCCCTTCGCCCTCGGGGACTATCTCTCGGATAAGAGGGGAGCAAATCTCCGAAGCCAAAATTGTACGTTCGATACGATCGTACAAGAAAAGTGCATCGGCATCTAAGACTACAAAGGGTTTGTAGTAGGCTTTCCAATTGCTTCGGATCATAGGCTAGAGTCTTAAGTTTACATCTTGTGTATCTGTAGCATAAGTAAGTCCCACAAATTTACATAAAAATGTAATGCTAATATCAACGATTTTATAGACCTTTGTACCGTGTTCTTTAATAAATCAACTCAAATGAAACAGTTATTACTCCTTGGAGGGCTATGTACTGTTGCGTTCTTATCATGTTCTAAAGAAGATGGTATAGTTCGTAATCAATCAGTAACAGAGAGTGTAGGTACACTCCCCCTCATCAACTCTTTTAAGTCAGCGACTGATCTAAATTCGGCAATTGGGTCTACCTTGGATCAACTACGTAGTTCTAGGTTATACAACCTAAATGAAGGAAATGAGAATTTAGAGAACCTTGTCCCTAATGATAATTTCCGTCGTTTATTGAACGAAAAAGGTCAGTTTATCGTTGCTGATACTCTCTATCAAATCACTCCACAAGGGACATGGTTTGCTCACGTGTCTGACTCAGCAGAATTGAGCAGTAAGACTCTATCACAGTCTATTGCACCCATGGAGCAATTGCAAGATAGTCTGTACAAAGTTGGGAATGTTTATTTGTTCAAAACTTTTGGAGATCACCTTGCAGATGCAGATGTTCAAGACTCTTATCTAGAAGAGGAAAATAGTGAAGACTTGAGACAATTCACATTAGATACAGAGCCTGATATTGACTCTTTCCCTGTTAAAAATATGAACAGAGTAACTGTCGTCGGGAAGTTTCTAGAAGGGTTATTGGGGACAAAAAAAGATGGGACAGTTGTCTTAAAAAGTAACCATCGCAGACGTTTGTCTGGCTCTCTTTACAGTTACAACTATATTGTATATGCAGAGCGTGGTCTTATGGCACAGATGGAGAAGAAGATGTGGCACGGTGGTTGGGGAAAACTCATTAACTGGGGAACAGGTACTACCATCGGGTATCACGGTATAATCTTTAGAGAAGATATTCCTAATTTATCTTCAGATATAAACCCTCTATACAGCAAAAGTATCGGAGATGTTGCCGTCTTCGGGAAAGACGATGGGGTTGCTCTTGAAATCTTACAAGAAAACTTCTTGCTTGATCCTGCTCATAAATTCGCATTTTACCCTATGAGATCTACGACTCCCATTGATCAGAATAAAATAGAGGAGATTGCTCGGATCCTAAAAGAGGGTAATAGGGATCTATCATTTAAGAAACTATCTCAAGTACACGATACTAAATGTGTTGGTTTTGTAATAGACTCTCCAAGTGAGAACGCTCGGTATACATACATTCTTGGCACCTCTCGTTGGAGCAGTGGACCTCGCCAAGTAAAAATAATAGACAAGCAAGGTGCTCAGATAAAGTGGGGGAAAATGCTGTTAGGTGCTGGTCAAGTTGTACTTGGAAGTATCAAATATACAGTCCCAGCAGGTAGCGTCCTTGAGATCATCACAACAGTAGCCAAACCCGGATCCGTTATCAATGGACTAAAAACTATGGCAGACTCTTTTACTGCAGCAAAAAGTAGATACCACGTTGCTGGCTCTGCCTTTGCCTACACTCAAGACGGAGAAGAGTACTGTGGTATGATTATGTATAAACAAGGATTTGGCAAATGAGAAAAGTATTATTTCTATCCCTTGCTATCTTATTAGGGATCAACCTCCTTACAGCACAAGATCGGGAGCGAACTAAGGCTATCCTCCTTAACCTAGGTGCCGACTCCAAAGGGTTCTCCCTATCGTATGAGAAAACTGTTCGCAAGGTTGGTTCGATTGGATATATCCGTGTTAGAGGCTTTGTCGGTTATGGCTTTAACTCAAGTAACTGGAGTGATCGAGAAGAAGTACAAGAAGTTAATGCTACACCCGGCAGTAGTTGGCGTACCTCTACCTACTACCCTTTTGACAACCATAGCGAGGAAGATAGAGCAACTTACTACCTAGGTGATCTCAAACAATACTCCGTAGGTATTGAAACTTTGGGAAGTATCGGGAAAAGGAAACACTTCTGTGATATCGCGACAGGGTTTGCCCTAGATCTTTTTACTCGCCCCGTTAATTTCTATGGGCATAAGTCGAAACTAGGAAATACACCCACCTACGAGCAACTAAAGGCAGTAGGAGGTAGTAAACTAGCCAGCCACTACTACTTTCGTTTGGGTTATCGCTTCGTGTCTAATGGCGGTCTAACGCTAGGTACTGGCGTGAACCTACTGACCCTTGAGGGACTTTTCACTCGCTTCTATGCGGCAGATTTCGCTGTAACACCATATTTATCGATAGGCTACTCATTCTAGAGGTCTTATCTCCTTTTATCTACGAGGGGCTGTATTGTTGGCATTAGTCACAATACAGCCCCTCGGCTATTACAAGGCCTCTATATCCTGCAATACAAGTGAAAACCTGAGTTCGGTATAAGAGAAGTCTTAATCCCTTGAAGATTAAGACTTTTCTATTGCATAAGTGGGAGATGTTTAGTATCTTTATAACTATAAACCAACAAGATAACTAAACATCTCCACCCATATGATCAAGAG
>JBHAFI010000114.1:0-20918 GCA_041856045.1 Porphyromonas sp.
ACACTTACGTCCTAGACGAGGGCGAATAGACTAGAGGACTTTGCTTGCTTGTCGAGGCAACAGCAAGGTGACGAGGGGTGGCAATCATCATATTATTATATTTCTTCCTTTCTTTTGGGGGCTTGGGGCTACGGCTCTAGGTCCCTAGTCTTTTATAACTAATGGAGCCTTAGTCTGTGACTAATCCTTTGCCTTGCTACCCAATAATCCGATCCACGAGAATGCAAGATCCCCTTTGTTGGGTATGATATGCTCTCTGCTCTCGTTTGCCTGCTAGGCTCAGCCTTAGTCCCCAAGAGCCTTGCCTATGGGAGCGAACTAACTGCCGATATTCCTCGCGAAGGGGTTGTTTCTAGACGAGCAAACACCCTGCCCTATAAATCCTTAGGTACTATTCCTTAGTAGCCTTCGTATCCGATGTATATGGGCTGTTACCTATGTACAGAGGCGATGCCTGCTGTCTGATGGCTAGGAGAGCATATTGGTAAGGCGAGCGAAATAAGCAAGATATATCTTATAGACGATACTTCGGCTGGCTAAGTGTCAAGGCTTGACGCTTAGCCGTCAAGGCTTGACGCTTAGCCGTCAAGCCTTGATTCTTATCCGCCACGTCTTGATTGTTATGCGTCAAGCCTTGACGCATAGAGCAAAAGCCTTAAGCCTCCCCATTCGTCTAGGGCTAATCTCGGCTTTGCCGCTAATTTAGTATCTTTGCATACTATAACTATTAGAACAAACGAAACAAAATTATATGCAAACCGTAGTCAGTGGTATTCGCCCAACAGGCAACCTACACCTAGGTAATTACTTCGGTGCCGTGAGAGCCTTCCTAGAGATGCAGAGAGAGTATGATTGTCGCTTCTTTATTGCAGATTGGCATTCACTTACCACACACCCCAAGCCAGAGGATATTGTGCGCAATGCACAGACTATCTTGGCGGAGTATCTAGCCTGCGGTCTTGATCCCGAGAAAAGTATCATCTACATACAGAGCGACGTCCCCGAGGTGTTGGAACTATACCTATACCTCAATATGAATGCCTATTTGGGAGAATTGGAGCGTACGACAAGTTTCAAGGAGAAAGCACGTCAGCAACCCGACAACGTCAATGCAGGCTTGCTAACTTACCCTACACTTATGGCTGCCGACATTCTCATACATAAGGGTGAGAAAGTGCCAGTAGGGAAAGACCAAGAGCAGAATATGGAGATGGCTCGTAAGTTTGCCCGTCGCTTCAATACGATCTATGGTGTCGAGTACTTCCACGAGCCACAGAGTTTCTCGATGGCTGGTAAGGGTATCAAGGTACCGGGACTAGATGGCTCGGGTAAGATGGGTAAGAGTGAGGGTAACTGTATCTACCTAATGGACGACGAGAAGACCATAAGTAAGAAGGTGATGAAAGCCGTAACAGATAGCGGTCCCACAGTCCCCAATCAAGAGAAGCCAGAGGTAATACAAAATCTATTCACCTTTATGGAGATCGTCTCTACACCCGATACCTATCAGTACTTTGATGAGCAGTACAATAATTGCTCGATACGCTATGGGGATATGAAAAAACAAATAGCAGCCGATATTATCGCCTACACCTCACCTATTCGGGAGCGTATCAGTGAGTTTAGCAGTGACCAAGAACTGTTGCGTCGTGTGGCTCGTGAGGGTGCAGAGCGTGCACGCATTCACGCTCGTAAGACTCTAGAGGAAGTAAGAGAGATCATCGGCTTCCGCACGAGATAGAGAAGTAGGCCCTAGTAGGTAGTGCCGACAGCCGATAGGAGGTATGGCACGAGAGCGAATATAGGGCGAGATATCAAAACAAAGGAACAAGTAAGACAACAATATGGAAATACAAGGTAAGATTATCCAAGTGCTTCCCCTGCAAAGCGGAGTTGGTAAGGCAAGTGGAAAAGAGTGGAAGAAGCAAGAGTTCGTCCTTGAGATGATGGACGGTCAGTACTCACGTAAGATATGCTTCTCTATGTGGGGCGACCTCATCGATCGTACTCAGTTGAATGTCGGCGAGGACGTAACGGTTCAGATCGACGTAGAGAGTCGTGAGTATCAAGGACGTTGGTACACCGATGTGAAAGCGTGGCGTGTCGATCGAGGCTTCGTAAGTTTGCAGTCGGTAGGCGTAGGTGTAGCCCCTCAGTCGGGTTACTCAGCACCTGTGGCACCGACACCAGCCAGTCAGCCTGTGGCAAGTGACCCTTTCGGAGGGGTACAGCCTGCTACATTCAATCCATCGACAGCACCTGCTCCAGCAGCACCAGACGACCTTCCTTTCTAGAGGGTACGCCAAGAAGATGAATAGATGATGGTTAATTGGTCTTTGTTCGACCGATTAACCATTGTCTTTACCGAGCCTAATGTATTGCGTGGTTCCACTCAGTACCACCTGCTCTCCCGATGCTAATGTATTGCGTGGCTCTATTCGTTACCACCTGCTCTCCCGAGGCTAATGTATTGCGTGGCTCCATTCGCTACCGCCTGCTCCTCGCCCGACAGCCTTGGCTCTTTTTGCCAGCGAACGTGGGACGAGCAACGAGCCGATATATTCATTACGATTGATTATTCCTTATCCTCCATTTACAGACGATGAAAATCCTTCTACTTGCCATAGGTAAGACCGATAGTCGAGAGTTAGATAGTTTGATACAGACTTACGCCTCACGCCTTAAGCATTACCTCCCCTTTGAGATGAAGATAATCCCCGATGTGCGTCGCTCCAACAAAATACCTGCCGAGCAACAACGACAAAACGAGGGGCGTGAGATACTTGCTCAGTTGCAGTCGGGCGATCGCCTAATCTTACTCGATGAGCGTGGTAAGGCTTATACAAGTGTGGACTTCGCTAGGCATCTAGAGAGCCGTATGTTGGCGAGTGATAAGCGACTAGTTTTCGTTATCGGGGGACCCTATGGTTTCTCCGAGGAAGTGTATAAGCGGGCAGACGAGCAGATAACACTTAGCCGAATGACCTTCTCCCACCAGATGGTGCGTCTATTCATTACCGAGCAACTCTATCGAGCGATGACGATCCTACGAGGCGAACCCTACCATCACGAGTAAGCCTCTCATTCATTCCTTTTGCTGGGCTTGCTCTTTCGTACGATTGTTTTCTCCTAGGTTATTATCCTATCCCAGCATACTCAAGTAGCATAAACAAGTAAGGGCAGTGATCCATTTAGGATTACTGCCCTTGCTTATTTGCGTGTAAGTCTAACCGAACCTACATCGTAAGTAACAAGAATATCTGTGCCAAAAGTACACGCAGGAACATCGTCAGTGGATAGACGGTCGCATACGCTGTTGACTGTGCTTGCACGGGAGCGATACCATTGGCAAACTCAAGTGCTGGGGGATCGGTCATTGACCCAGCGATACAGCCACAGAGTTTAAGGTAGTTGATCTTCAAGATACGTCCGATGATACCAACGACGAGGATAGGTATCAGCGTAATGGCAACCCCATATATCATCCAATGCCAGCCACCGTTGAGGATCGTCTCAACGAAACCTCCTCCCGAGAGCAGACCTACGCAGGCAAGGAAGAGAATGATACCCAGTTCTTTCATAAAGTAGCCAGTTCCCGGTGTCATATAGAAACTTAATGATCCGATACGACCCTTATGTCCTAGAAGAATGGCGATGAGTAGTGGGCCACCAGCAAGCCCCAACTTAGCCGGGGCAGGAAGTCCCGGTAGGAAGATAGGGATACTCCCTACTAGAATACCTAGGAGGATACCAAGGAAGATGGAGATAATGTTAGGTTTGGCAAGTTCTTTTACCGAATCACCTAGTTCACGGCGAATATCGGGTAGAGCATCTTTCTTACCTACTACCTTGACGAGGTCTCCGAGTTCGAGTGTTGTGGTACGCGTAGGGAGTATCTTCACTCCATTACGTAGTATGCGTGTGATATTGGCAGGATAACGACGATAGATACCAACCTGCTCTATTGTCTTACCGATAATACTGTGCTTGGTGATGAGGACGTTAATAGCCGAGAGGGGACCCTCCAACTCCGCTTTGTTGGATAGGGTACTTACTTGCCCGATCTTAATCTCTAGACTCTCGATCATCTTCTGTGACGACACGCCCAGCAAGACATCACCCTCTTGTAGTTGCTCGTCATCACTAGCGAGCAAACAATCGCCATTGCGGTAGATACGAGAGACGACAAGTTCTTGCTCGGTAACGTGCGAGAGGTAACTGATCGTACGCCCAAATAGGTTGGGGTTGCTCACTTGTATTGTCACTCGCTCGAGTTTTATCTCTGTGTCGCTTAGGGTGCTATGGTACTCGTCTACCTCTTTGTCAATTTTGATGCGAAAGGCAAATCGTATGACGAGCAGAGTTATGATAATACCTATTATCCCGAAGGGGTAGGCTAGGGCATAAGCCATACCTGCTTGATCGGCAAGAGCCGACATCTCACCACCTTGCTCACTCAGTACCTGCTGTGCAGCCCCAAGGCTAGGGGTGTTGGTCACAGCCCCGCTAAGGATCCCTGCAACAATCGCTGGGGGAGTGTCGGTAAAGCGATAGATTAGGTAGGCGATGATGACCCCACCGAGGACGGAGGTCAGTGCCAAGAGATTGAGAACAATACCATCACGGCGGAAAGACGAGAAGAAGCGAGGACCCATATCTATCCCGATGCTATATACAAAGAGAATGAGTCCAAAGTCCCTGATGAAGTGCAACACGTGATGATCAATAGGGGCTCCTAAGTGTGCGAGCAGTAGCCCGCTAAAGAGTACACCGGCAACGCCCAACTTAAGGTTCTTGACTTCGAACTTACCGAGAAAGAGTCCGAGAATAGCAGCCATACACAGATATATGACTGTCGAAGCGATACTTTGAGTAGTAAAGAGGTTCTCTAGATACTCCATAGTGTGTTATAACTTGAGAGGTTTATTATGCTTTCTGCTACAAAGGTACGTAATATCCACAATAGCACACCTAGGCCCTCCTACTTATCCTTACCCTGCGACCTTAAACAAGGAATTACCCAAACCGAATATCAAGTCACGGCTCCGAACATTCGACCTTAAGAGGCATTGTCTTGCGTACTTAAGCCTTGTGTCCTAAACAAGTTTAGAGAGAATACACCTCCCTAAGCCTTGTCTAGAGCATTGCTCTAAGGTATCTCAAGATCCCCCCTCTTTGTTTTGCTCTTCGTAGACCTTGGGAGTCCCGAAGTGCTTCCCTTTGCCTTACTCTGCGTTGGTATTTGGTGTTGCGAGTGGCTTTTGCTCTGTCTTGCTTTGTATGGATATTAGATGTCCCGAGGTCTTCCCCTTTGCCTTACTCTGCATTGGCATTGGGCGTTGCGAGTGGCTTCCGCTTTGCCTTGCTCTGCGTGGATATTCGGAGTCTCGAAGTCTTCCCCTTTTGCCTTACTCTGCGTTGGCATTCGCAGTCCCGAAGTATTCCTCTTTTGTCTTACTCTGCGTGGATATTCGGTGTTGCGAGTGGCTTCCGCTTTGCCTTGCTCTGCGTTGGTATTTGGTGTTACGAAGTGCGTCCCCTTTGTCTTACTCTGCGTTGGCATTGGGCGTTGCGAGTGGCTTCCGCTTTGCCTTGCTCTGCGTGGATATTGGGCGTTGCGAGTGGCTTCTGCTTTGTCTTGCTTTGTATGGATATTGAGAGTTGTGACACGTTTGTATTTGTAAAAGCGAAGACGCAAATAGTCCTAATTCTATCAGATGCCATCTACACATTAGAGCCGAAACAAGATCCTGAGTCAAGCCCTCGATCGTTTACTCTTACACGAAGTGAAAGTAGACCCCTCGGAGAGGTAGTGTTGATCGGGGTTATAACAAGATACTTAGACGTCCATCGAAGAGATACTTAGTTGTCACCCGACAACATACTTAGACGTCAAGTGACAAGATACTTGGTCTTCAATCAACGTCTAAGTATCTCTTCTTTTCACCCCAGAACACCACTCCCAATCCACCCCTAAAAATTGTACCACTTAGCACGCAAATAAGGCATCATATCAGCCCCCACTTTCACCCTATCACCACACTAGTATCTTGCCCTTTGGTGCTCAACTTTGTGTCAAGGTGGGAGTAAGTGGAGTGGTATTCGGGGCGAGAGGGTCGCTTCGGGGGGAGGGAAGAGAGGGGAAATAGAGCAAATCCGAGTATTGGAGCATTCGCCACGCAGGTACCCCGACAACACCAATCCAAATATCTCGGTATTCAGCACGTATATATCGTATCATTTCGCTGGGTGCGTATTCCTCAATCGAAGACCGCGTATCCGGTTTTTGGAGATAAAATATAAGTTGGTCGAAACTCCAACATCTTATTAGTATAGTCCTAGAGTACTTGGGCTGTTGTAAGTGCTTTGGACTTAAGGGTGGATATTAGGAGGTTTGGGCTTCTGATAGATATATCTGTCCAACCTAAGTGAGGACGAGAGGGGAGGGCAGGGCTTAATAGACGAGTTTGCTGTACCTTTGTAGAGAATGTCCGACCCCCTAAGGGTGAAGGACTAGACACTTAAACGCTAATAATTATATGACGACAAACGACAAGCAGGCGAAAGACTTCTTTCATCTTGCACCCTTTAATTGGAATTGTGCTCAAGCCATTCATAAGAGTTTCCAACCTCATACGAGGCTTAGTGATGAGGAGATCGAGTTGCAGTTTCGTCCTATGGGCGGAGGTAGGGCTCCGGGAGGTATGTGCGGTGCTATCTATGCCGTGCGTAGTCTTGTGGGCGAGGACACACCACTAGCCGACGAATTGACGCAGTCCTTTGTTGCCCGTACGGGCGGACTTACCTGCCGAGAACTCAAGGGCCGTGAGGGTAGACCCTGTGCGTGGTTGGTAAACGAAGCAGAACAACTCTTGCGAGAAAAGTTCTCACAAGAGTTGTCATAAAGAAGAGGAGTCGTTGTGTGCCACTCCTCTCTTATTTTTGAGGCGACGCTTCTCAGCCTTAGGGCTTAGCGACGCTTAAGCGTCCACAGGGCCCAAGCAAATAGAGCAAGACCGATCACAATCTGAAGGACAAAGAGCCAAGGCTCTGCCGTTTCGCTGGGTTCGTATCCACTGAAGAATGGGCTGGGATCGTGACTAGGGGCTAGACGCATCACCATCTCTCCTGCCTGATCATCGGTACCGCTCCCAAAGTCCACCATAGTACCTACAATAGGTAAGGCAAGAGCAAGGACTGCAAGGGCAGAGAGTGCTAGTGTCTTGGCGATACCCAAGGGTCTTGCGATCTGAGCGTATGCACTCTTGTCGAGCAGACGCATTACGAGTGCTGTAATGACACCCTCGGCAATACATAGAGGGACTTGTGTGTAGGCAAAGATCGTTAGGAACTTTAGGAACGAAGTCATCACACCCCCTACGGCATCGGGATAAACAAGTGCGAGTTGTAGAGAGGTGGTGATATAGGTTGCCATTGAGCCAAAGGCTGCCGCAAGGAAGATGGTAAGGCTTTTATTCGCTCCTAGTCTATCAAGGCTTTGATAGATGAGATAGGCAACGAAGGGTCCGACCACAGCGAGGCTAAAGATGTTTGCCCCTAGTGTAGAGATACCACCATGTGCTAGCAGTAGCGTCTGAAACAAAAGGACGACAAAGCCCACAAGAGGCATAGACATCAGTCCGGTCGTAAGTGTCCCGAGCGTTGTCCCCGTAAGATGGCTACTAGAGCCTGTCAAAGAGGGAAGTTTAAGAGCCGAGAGAATGAAGACAAAGGCCGTATTAAGGGCAAAGGCTATACGTGCCTCGGGTCGCTCCGCCACAAGCCTACGTATATGTAGGTAACTCAGGATAACGAAGGGCAAAGACACAGCAAACCAGAATAGACACCACGAGAGCGGTAGATAGCCCTCCATGATGTGCATAGCGTAGGTAGGTTGCACCGATAGGAGTGCAACAAGACTGAGCGTAAGTAGTCTAGGTTTCATTATGGTTTTGGTATTATGAATATGAACTTACAGATGTGTCGTGAGCCAAGGCTCTAGGGTAGGATCGTCATACGTGTAACGACAACGGGTCGCAAGGGGCGATCGTCACCATCGGTCTCTACACGCTGTATCTTATCCACGGTTTTGAAGTCCTTGTCGCCAAGTAGGCGTCCGAAGATCGTATAAGCACCATCTAGATGTGCCGCACCCCCACGTAGCATATATGCCTTACGTTGTTCCTCGGTGTAGGTGACCCCATTCTTTTGACTCTCTTTATCTAAGTCAAAGGCTGTATAGTATTTGCCCGTGACGATGTAAAACTGAGAGGCTGATGATAGTTTGTCTGGGTTTACGTCGTCCCCTTGACGTGCTGCGGCAAGCATACCACGCTCGTGTACGAAGCGATCGGGCATAAACTCGGGCTTGACAGTACCACTAATAGAGTCCTCGGGCAACTCGTCCTCATACTTAAGACCTTTGGTGAGGGTATTCCCCCCTTGGATCATAAAGTTCTTGATAATACGATGAAACTGTGTCCCGTCGTACTTGCCAGCCTTGACGTTGTTGAGGAATGCTTCTTTGTGTAGGGGAGTCTCGTCAAAGAGTTCGAGGACGAATTTCCCCTTACTTGTCTCTACAAGCACTTGTGTACGCTTCTGTGCCGACACGCTTAGCGTCCCACAGACGCCAAGTAGGATAAGCGTGTATAAAAACTTTCTGATCATTGCCATTGATATTTGTATATTCATTACGACAAAGATACGACAAAGGGTGGACACTCTCGTGAGTGACCACCCTTTGTCTATTATCTATGGAGTGATTAGTCTTCGTTACGCTCCTCGCGTCCCTCACGGTTGTCGCGACGCTCACCACGTTCTGGTCTAGGGCGACGCTCACCTCTCTCGGGGCGTGGACGACGCTCTGGCTCTACATAGCCCTCTGGCTTAGGGAGCAGAGCCTTGCGACTTAACTTAAACTTACCCGTCTTAGGATCAATCTCTAGGAGTTTCACTTGGATCGTCTGTCCCTCGCTAATGCCCGTCTCCTCCATTGAGTCGAAACGCTTCCAATCGATCTCACTGATGTGAAGCAATCCGTCCTTATTAGGCATAAACTCTACGAAGGCACCGAAACTCATTATCGAACTTACCTTACCCTCATATACCTCGCCTACCTCGGGGATCGCTACGATGCCCTTGATCATTGCTAGGGCTGCATCAATAGACTCCTTATTGCTCGCACTAATCTCTACATTGCCGAAGCCATCAACTTCCTCAATGCTGATCTTAGCACCGCTCTTCTCTTGCATACCTTGGATAATCTTACCACCGGGACCGATGATAGCACCGATAAACTCCTTAGCAACGCGTAGCGTCTCAATGCGAGGAGCGTGTGGCTTGAAGTCTGGGCGTGCCTCAGGCTGTGCCTCGACGATCTTATTCAAGATATGTAGTCTTCCCTCGCGTGCTTGTGCGAGAGCGTTCTCCAAGATTTCATACGATAGACCGTCTACCTTAATATCCATCTGTGTAGCCGTAATACCCTTGGCTGTCCCCGTTACCTTAAAGTCCATATCACCGAGATGGTCTTCGTCCCCTAAGATGTCAGAGAGGATAGCATAGTTTTGTCCCTTGTTCTCGCTGATAAGTCCCATAGCGATACCCGATACAGGGGCAGTAATCTGTACACCGGCATCACGTAGAGCGAGCGTACCAGCACAAACTGTTGCCATCGAACTAGAACCGTTTGACTCTAGAATATCGCTCACTACACGTAGCACATAAGGATAGTCTGCTGGGATAACACGCTTAAGGGCACGATGTGCCAAGTTGCCGTGTCCTATCTCACGACGACCTACCCCACGCTGTGGACGAGCATCACCCGTAGAGAATGGGGGGAAGTTGTAATGTAGTAGGAAGCGTTCCTTACCATAGTTAAGGACATCGTCAACGAGTTTCTCATCGTCTTTCGTACCTAGCGTTACAGTCGTGAGTGATTGTGTCTCGCCTCGAGTGAAAACTGCCGATCCGTGAGGCCCCGGTAGATAGTTGGTCTCGATCCATATTGGGCGTATCTCCGTTGTCTTACGACCGTCAAGACGCTTACCCTCGTCGAGAATGGCACGACGCATGGCTTCTTTCTCTACATCGTGATAGTAGCGGTTGATCATAGCCTCCTTCTCTGCGAGTTCTTCCTCCAAGAAGTCTGCTTTGTAATCCTCTAGTATCTTGGCGAAAGCCTCTGCACGGCTGTGTTTGTCTGTCCCAGAGGTTGCTACGGCATAAGCCTTGGCGTAGCACTGCTCCTTAACGTCCTCGCGGAGATCCTCGTCGTTCTCCTCGTGGCAGTACTCACGCTTCACGAGTGTACCGCAAGCCTCGCTAAGTTCGAGTTGGGCTTGACACTGCACTTTGATAGCCTCGTGTGCTACCTTGATAGCCTCGAGCATCTCTGCTTCCTGTACCTCTTGCATCTCACCCTCGACCATCATGATGTTATCTAGGGTTGCACCTACCATCATATCTATGTCGGCACCCTCGAGTTGCTCAAATGTTGGGTTGATGACAAACTCGCCATTCACACGAGCGACACGTACCTCAGAGATTGGCCCGTTAAAAGGTATGTCAGACACCGCCAAGGCTGCACTGGCAGCAAGGCCTGCTAGGGCATCGGGTATATCGATACCATCGCTCGAGTAGAGCGTAACATTTACGAATACCTCGGCATGATAGTCATCGGGGAACAGTGGACGTAGTGCACGGTCCACGAGGCGGCAGGTTAATATCTCATAGTCACTAGCCTTGCCCTCGCGGCGGGTGAAACCACCGGGGAAACGGCCAATAGCACTAAACTTCTCTTTGTACTCTACTTGGAGGGGCATAAAGTCTACCCCGGGATTAGCATTCTTGGCAGCACATACAGTCGCTAGAAGCACAGTGTTACCCATCGTTACGGTAACGGCTCCGTCTGCTTGCTTTGCTAGTTTGCCCGTCTCAATGATGATCTCGCGACCATCAGGCAAGAAGATACTCTTGCGAATTGGGTTCAGCATAAAACTGTCGTATTGATTAAATTCTTATAAAACCTTTTGTTATCAACTACAAAGATAGTATAAAATAATGGCTTATCTCGTGTATAAGACTCCTTGACGATAGACTCTTGCCGATTAACACAACCTATCCGTCAAGTCGTGATTTTTATGCGTCACGTCTTGGCGGATAAAAATCAAGGCTTGACGCATAAGAGTCAAGCCTTGATTTATAGACCTTCCTACTTACGTATTATAGGCTTAGATAATAGAGGGACGAGAGCCAAGAAACCTTGTCTTCGCAAGGCTTCGCACTTACACCTATTCGCTATGCTGTATATCTTTAGGGAGGTTGTGACGCTTAGAGAGGGGAGCGTCTGATGTTTGCTCACTTAGGTCTTGCTTGTTGCGAAATGCTAATGTCGAATAGGTGGGGAATAATCCTAATCTAAATAGCAGGCAGTAGAGATACTGCGATAATGATCTATTGCCTTAATTCTCATTCTGCAATTTTAATTCAAGTGCAGAATTATATTCTATACAGTCATTACATCAACAGAATAAACAGAATATATTCCTCTATTTCGCAATATGCTTGTGGGAATAAGCGAAAGTCCCCACCTTTGCAAACAGAAACAATAACAAACAAAAACAGGAATAGATATGTCACACAAAACAGAAACAAATAACCTCCACTACGGATACGAACCTGCCGATAACCGCTCAAGCATTGCCGTCACACTACACAATACTGCGGCATACTCTTTCGGCACCTCACAGCATGCAGCCGACCTATTCGCTGGAGCCAAGTCGGGCTTTATTTACTCTCGCCTCAACAACCCTACCATTGATGTGCTGGAGCAACGTATTGCTGCCCTAGAGGGGGGTATCGGGGCTGTCGTGACGAGTAGCGGTACGAGTGCCATCTCGACAACCTTGCTCACGCTCCTCAAGCCCGGTGACCATGTCGTGGCAAGCCAAAGCCTATACGGGGGGACGTTTAACCTCCTTAACGTTACGCTACGTCGTTACAATATCCATACGACCTTTGTTGAGGCTAATGACCTTACAGCCGTAGAGGCGGCTATACAGCCTAATACCAAACTTGTGTACACAGAGGTACTAGGCAACCCCAAACTAGACCTAATTAACATTGACGCACTCAGTGCCTTGGCACACAAGCACAGACTACCTCTTGTGGTGGATAATACGGTAACGCCCGTGACATTCAAACCCGCAGAGCATGGTGCCGACGTTATTATCCATTCGCTGACGAAGTACGTAAGCGGTAATGGCACCGTACTCGGGGGGGCTATCGTCGATGCAGGTAGTTATGACTGGAGCAATGGTCACTTTGCCGAGTTTACAGAGCCTAATCCCGGTTATCACGGCGTTATTGCTTCGGAAGTCTTTGGAGCAAATGCCTTCCTCTTCCGCCTACGTTTTGAGGGCTTGCGTGACCTAGGGGCTTGTATCTCGCCCACAAGTGCGTGGCAGATCATTCAGTCGTTGGAGACGCTAACGCTACGTTATGAGGCTATCAGTCGTAACGCTCTTGCTGTGGCACAGTTCCTCGAGGCTCACCCCCTAGTAGAGTGGGTAAACTATCCGGGCCTAACCTCAAGTCCTCATCACGAACTCGCCAAGAGTCAACTCAAGCAAGGCTTCGGGGGGATCGTAACCTTTGGCCCTAAGGGTGGTTATGAGGCTGGTAAGCGTGTTGCCGATGCACTCCAACTCTTCATCATCGCTGCCAACCTAGGCGACAGTAAGAGTCTAGCGATACACCCTGCGAGTACGACACACCAGCAGTTGTCGAGTGAGGCTCAATTAGCCTCGGGAGTGACGCCAGACCTAATACGCCTATCTATCGGACTTGAGCACGTAGAGGATATTAAGGCAGATCTCGACCAAGCATTAAGCAAGTAATAAGTATTGTATTTGACTGGTAACGGCAAAGTCCTCTAGTAGGGCTTGCCGTTACGCCTTTGTAATTGTTCCCCCAAAGCCCCAAGCTGATGTCTATGCACTATATAACGATCCCACACATACACACACACCGAGGCGAAGATCTACGAGATATAAGCCTTAGTTACGAGGTTGCAGGTTGTCCTCTAGGCACTGCCCCCGTTGTCCTCGTCTGCCATGCACTTACGGGTAATTCGCACGTAGCAGAGGACGGCTGGTGGGGAACACTTATCGGTCGGGGCAAGACGATAGATACCGAGCGATACAGCGTATTGGCTTTTGACATACCGGGCAATGCTTACGATGGCATCGAGTGTGAGGATAGCGAGCGTTTTGATGTTAATGATGTCGCCTATCTATTCCGTGAGGGCTTACGCCTCCTCGGCATAGAGCATCTCCATACCATCATAGGGGCTTCGCTGGGCGGAGGCATAGCGTGGACTTTGGCTGCTCGCTCGCCTAGGCTCGCAGCACAACTTATTCCCGTGGCATCGGACTACCGCAGTAACGACTGGTTGCTCGCTCAGACACTTGTCCAAGAGCGTATCATTAGGCACTCATCACAACCGATAGAGGACGCTCGTATTCACGCTATGCTTTGCTATCGCACACCCGAGAGTTTGTGTCTACGCTTTGGCAACCGCTCTACGCGAGAGGAGGGCAAGTACGATATCGTCTCGTGGCTCGAGTACCATGGCGATGCTTTGCAACGTCGCTTCAAACTCTCTGCCTATCGGGTGATGACTTACCTCACTGCTCGCATTCGTGCGGCAGAGCAAGTGAGCGATCTCTCCGTGATAGAGGGAGATATTCATATCGTGTCTATTACGACAGACCTCCTTTTCCCACATAGTTGTGCATTGGATCTATACAATACACTCAAAGCACACAAAGCAAACGTTACGCTCGACACGATAGACTCTATTCATGGGCATGATGCTTTCTTGATGGAGTACCCGCAGTTATGCCGTTTGCTTGCTCCATACTTCTAAACATATCGACATCATTATGACCAATCTACGTAGTTACAACCTCGTTGTCCTAGGACACGGCTCTGTCGGACGAGCCTTCATCGAGCAAGTGCTTGCTCAGAGCGAAAACCTCCTCCTGCGTCGTGGTATAAGGCTTCGTCTGCTGGCGATCGCTAATTCCAAGCGATTGCTTCTAGACCCTCACGGGATAGGAAGCGATTGGGAAGAACGCCTTGCCTCGCAAGAGATCATCGAGGACATGCCTAGGCATATAACCTCGGCAGTACAAGCACAGCGTATCGAGCAGGTAATACTTATCGACAATACAGCGAGCGATGCTGTTGCGAGGACATATCCTTATTACGTTGCCCACGGCTTTGACCTTGTGTCGTCCAACAAGCGGGCTAATACCCTGCCTTTACCCCTATACAAGGAACTGAAAGCAGCCTTACAGATACATGGTTGCAGTTATCGCTATGAGACGAATGTAGGTGCAGGTCTGCCCCTTATCGACAACATACGTCTGTTGCATCTCTCGGGTGATAACATTACGAGGATAGAGGGCGTATTCTCTGGGAGCCTAAGTTATATTTTTAATAGCCTAAGTGCAGGTGTCGATTTTGTCGAGGCGGTACAAGAGGCTATTACACGCGGATACGCAGAGCCCGATCCACGCGAAGATTTGTCGGGCTTGGACGTTGCCCGTAAGGTGCTAATCCTTGCAAGGGAACTAGACATTGACCTTAATCTTGAGGACGTAGAGGTAGAGAACCTTGTCCCACCCTCTCTACGCGACTTGTCGCTGGAGGACTTCCTCCCACGTCTTGGGGAGGTCGCGGACTATATCGGCAGGCGAAAAGCAGAGTGCCGTGAGGGCGAAGTCTTGCGTTACGTTGGGGAGGTCGTGTGGGATAGCGTGAGCGAAACGGCACGTTTGCGAGCAGGCTTACGCACTGTTACTCGTCAGTCGGTGCTAGGGGGACTTAAGAAAGCAGATAATTGTTACACGATCTATACGGAGAGTTATGGTACGCTCCCGATCGTTATACAAGGAGCGGGAGCGGGTCCCGAGGTGACGGCAAGGGGTGTATTTGGTGACGTCCTACGCCTCATCGACTAAGCCAAAGACAGCCCACCACCTCTCTGCGAATAGCACCCCAGCCTTAGCAAGCCCCCCAGCAATAGGTTGCGATGATAGCACACGGACTTTGCATCAAGATCGAAAGTCCACTTAACCTCTCAACGCGTCTAACCCGACGACAAGACGAAGCAGTACGTCATTCGCTCAAGGCTCCCCAAGTAACCTAATGCCTTACGGGTACCTACCCCCTCGGAGAGCCTTTACTGATCGGGGTTATAACAAGATACTTAGACGTCATTCGAAGAGATACTTAGTTGTCATCTGACAAGATACTTAGACGTCAAGTGACAACATACTTAGTCTTCAATCAACGTCTAAGTATCTCTTCATTCCACACGAAAATTACACTTCATTTCAC
This sequence comes from Porphyromonas sp., assembly GCA_041856045.1. Classification (GTDB taxonomy): domain Bacteria; phylum Bacteroidota; class Bacteroidia; order Bacteroidales; family Porphyromonadaceae; genus Porphyromonas. Next base: position 15,412 of record JBHAFI010000114.1, read on the forward strand.
CCCTAAAACCCTCGTCCTTTTAGCCCTCAATTTTACCTCATTCGGTACACAAAAATCCCATCACATTAGACCCGAGCATTCTATCATTTCAAGCCCAAGTATTCTGTCTTCTCGGGGGTAAAATCCAAGTCCGTTGAAACTCTAATACCTTGTCAGTTCAGTCTTATATTATCGCCTAGTTTAGACCCGAACGTATTACTATATGGCTCCTCAAGTTTGACTTACTTGAGCGGGAGGGTTCTTGTCATTCGCTCGCCTAGATTGGTGGGATTGCACGAAATACAAGCCGAGGGGGAACAAGGGTAGTAGAGAAGCATTACACGGAGTACAAGGCGAGAAGGTGCAAGCGTAGTGGAGAAGCGTTGCAAGAGATACAAGCAGAGGGGGAGTAAGGTGAGAGGGGTATGCTAGTGGGAGATATGCTGTTGTCGAGGTGTTAGTGTGTATCTTCGGCTCAATAATGAGCCTATTGTAGGGATCAGCACTACATTCTGACTAGTCTAAAACATCTAAATAAGAGGATTTTTGTATCTTTGGTAACAAATAGATTAAAATAATCATTCATAATAAGACATCTCATGAAGAGACTCGCATTCTCCGCAAGTTTAACCTTGCTTGCTTCGCTGAGCCTCGTGGCTAGTGAAACACCATTATGGCTTCGACATCAACGCATCAGTCCCGATGGTAAGACAATTGCTTTCTGTTATCAAGGGGACATATATACCGTACCAACGACGGGTGGTAAGGCTACACGCATTACTTCGCACGAGGCATACGACCACGCTCCAGTATGGAGTCTAGATGGACGACAATTAGCCTTTGCTAGCGACCGCGAGGGGAGTGACGATGTGTATATAGTTAGTGCTGAGGGGGGCGTTGCCAAGCGTTTGACTCTAGATAATAGTGGCAATGAGGTACCACAGGCATTTGCACCTGATGGCAACATTGTATATAGCACGTGGGGTATGCCAACGCGTAGTTTCGACCAATACCCCAATATGGCGATGAAGCAACTATATACTATCTCCACCAAAGGAGGTAGGCCCAAGATGTTCTCGCCCCTAACGATGCTTCAAATCGACTATAACGCAAACGGCGATATTCTCTATACCGACTATAAAGGTTATGAGGACGAATGGCGTAAACACCACACCTCTTCTATTGCTCGTGACATCTGGCTAAGGAAAGCCAACGGATCCTACTCTAAACTTACAAGTTTCGCTGGGGAGGATCGCAATGCTGTATGGGACGGCAAAGGAGGCTTCTACTACCTTAGCGAGCAAGATGGAACATTCAATATCTACCATCGCAGTGCTACTACAGCCAAGGGCAAGGACAAACAATTGACGCATTATAAGGGTAATCCTGTTCGCTTCCTCTCGCGTAGTAATGATGGCACGCTTTGCTATGCTTACGATGGTGAGATCTACACTTTGCAAGAGGGGCAGAAGCCACGCAAACTTGCAGTAAGTATCATCTCGGACGTAGCCCCAAGCGACAATATAATACGCAGACGTACCTCGGGTGCACGTGCCTACGCAGTATCTCCGGGAGGAGATGAATTTGCAGTTGTGGTACATGGCGATGTATTCGTGGTGAATAGCGAATATGGTACTTCGCGTCGTATCACAGACACACCGGAGGAGGAACGTGGCGTTACGTTCTCTGCCGACGGACGTACACTCGTCTACGCCTCGATGCGTAAAGGTCAGTGGCAACTCTACAAGAGCGAACTCGTACGTAAGGAAGATAAGAAGTTCGTCTATGCCAAGGAACTCAAAGAGACACAACTCACCAACGAGGCAAAGCCTTGCTTCCAACCTGTCTTCAATCCCAAGGGAACGGAGATTGCCTTCCTACGCGATCGTAGCGAGGTGGCTGTCATCAGCATTAAGGGTGGACATATTCGCTCGGTAGTCCCCAAGGATGCTGCTTACTCTTATTCCGATGGTGACCAACATTTTGAGTGGAGCCGCAATGGTAAGTATATCCTTACACAGTATTACGGCGAGGGAGGTTGGCTCAGCCCAGACTGTGCTCTGTATCGTGCCGATGGCTCGGGAATGGAAGTAAACTTGACGCAGAGCGGTTACAGCGATACTCGAGGACACTTCGCCCTCGGGGATAAGGCTGTTCTCTTCATTAGTGATCGCAACGGCTATCGTAGTCATGGTAGTTGGGGTGCAACTGGCGATGTGTACTTGATGTTCCTAGAGGATAAGGCATATCAAGACTTCCGATTGACCAAGGAAGACAGAGCATTGCAAAAGGCAGAAGAGGAGGCTCTCAAGGCAGAAGAAACGAAGAAAAAGGACGAGTCTAAGAAGGATAAGAAAGACGATAAAAAGGACAAGAAAGACGACAGCAAGAGCAAAAGCGAGGGAGAAGCCAAGAAGGACGAGCCTAAGAAAGAAGAAGACATCAAGTTCAACTTTGAGGAGCGTGCTCTACGCACCGTACGTATCAGTCGCACCTCGGGAGGCATTAGCGATGCTATGATGAGTGCCGATGGCAAGAAGTTATACTTCGTTGCTCGCTATGAGCAAACCTCAGATTTGTGGGAATACAACCTCGAGGATCGTAGCAGCCGTATCCTAGCACCCGGTGCTAGCGGTTCGTTCTTGGCGTCTGCCGATGGCAAAAAGATCTATCTACAGTCGTACAACTCTCTTCGCGAGGTAGGGGGTAAGACCTACAACTTTGACGTCGAACAGTTGTATCACCCGATGAGTGAGCGTCGTCATATCTTCGAGCACGTTCAGACGACTATCAAGGACAAGTTTTATCGCCAAGATCTGCATGGTGTCGATTGGGCTGCTTACGGCAAGACCTATGCGAAGTTCCTCCCTCATATTACGCACGACAGAGATTTTACCGAGTTGCTTAGTGAGATGCTTGGCGAACTTAATGCTTCACACACTGGAGCCCGTTATTCAGGAGGTAACTTCCCGACGCAAACCACGGCTCAACTCGCTGCATTCTTTGATGAGAAGTACACCGGGGACGGACTTAAGATTACAGAGATACCTCTCGGTAGTCCACTACAGTTCGCAAGTAAGGAAGTCAAGGTTGGTGACCTTATCGAGCGTATTGACGGCGAACTAATCAAGGCTGGCGAAGCCTATGAGCCTCTCCTCGACGGCAAAGTAGGCAAGCGTGTAACGCTTACCGTACGTGGCACCAATGGCAAAACCTTTGAGACGACCATAAAACCTACAAGTATATGGAACGTACTCAATATACTTACAGAGCGATGGATACGTAAGCGTGAGGCCCTCGTCAAAGAGTGGAGTGAGGGACGTATCGCCTATGTACACGTACCACAGATGAATAGCCCTGCTTTCCGATCGGTATTTAAGGATCTCCTCGGCAAATACCGCAACTGCGATGCCGTTGTCGTTGATACGCGTTACAATGGTGGGGGTTGGCTGCACGAAGACCTCGCTGTTCTCCTAAGCGGTAAGAAATTCTCTACGATGAGTGCAAGAGGTCAGTATCTAGGAGAAGATCCCTTTATGCAGTGGAATAAGCCTAGTTGTGTGTTGATGAACGAGGGTAACTATAGCAACGGACACGGCTTCCCTTACACCTACAAGACTCTCGGCTTGGGTAAACTCATCGGGACACCCGTTCCCGGGACTATGACGGCAGTTTGGTGGGAACGACTATTCTCGGGGACGATCGTCTACGGCATACCTCAGGTGGCGATGAACGACATTAAGGGTAAGCCACTCGAGAACCAGCAACTGATGCCAGACATCGAGGTTTACAACAGCCCCGAGGACTACCTTGAGGGTAATGACCAGCAACTCAAGCGTGCTGTAAACGAACTACTCAAGTAAGCACTGTCAGCGTCTGTATCCTTCCTCGCATAAGGATATAGACGCTGTCTACACTTAGAAATAAGCCATAAGACAATTGTAAACTATCAACCAAGCATATAACAATCCCGACTATGACGTGGCAAGAAACCTATCAATCGAAACTGACAACGGCTGCCGATGCTATCAAGCGAGGGTTAAAGAGTGGTGATCACATAGTGCTAGGGCACTGTGTCGCGGCTCCTGATGCTCTCATGGAGGCTCTATACAATGCTCGAGAAGAGTACACAGACCTCAAGACCTTCCAGATGCTTTACTTCGGTGAGCCTTATCACTTACGTCCCGAGATGCGTCCACATCTCAAAGTGTATCTCAACTACCTTGACCCCAAGAGTCGTCAAGCCTATGCCGAGCATGATGCTGAGTTTATCCCTTGTCACTTCCATGAGGTGCCGGGGCTAATACGCTCAGGTATGTATCCTGTCGATGTAGCGTTGGTACATCTATCACGCCCTAATGAGGACGGATATTGTTCCTTTGGTGTTAGTAATGACTACACACGTACTGCGGCAGAGGTTGCCCCAGTTGTCCTTGCAGAGGTCAATCCTCAGATGCCTTTTATAGCAGGTGATAACTTGATACACGTATCCCAACTAGACTATATCATCGAGGTAGATCGTCCGCTCCCTGCAGTACCACCTGCCGAGGTCGGCGAGGCAGAACTTGCGATTGGTCGCCACTGTGCCTCACTGATCCAAGATGGCTCAACTCTACAACTAGGCATCGGGGCTATACCCAATGCAGTCCTTGCTAGTCTAGGAGATCGCAAAGACCTCGGTATCCATACAGAGATGTTTACCGATGGCGTGATGCATCTGATGCGTTCGGGACAGATCAATGGCTCTCGCAAAAATCTACACCCTAATAAGGTGATCTCAACCCTAATAATGGGTAGCGAGGAATTGTATCGCTTCCTTGATCATAACCCCGATGTAGAGATGTATCCCGTAAGTTACACCAATGACCCATTCGTCATCGCTCAGAATGACAATATGGTGTCGATCAACTCGTGTATCGAGATGGATCTTACAGGGCAAGCAGCCAGCGAGTCAATAGGTCTTAAGCAGTTCAGTGGCTCTGGTGGGCAGGTAGACTTCCTCAGAGGGGCAAGGCGAAGTAAGGGAGGTGTTTCTATCCTTGCTTTCCGCTCGACAGCCCAAGGGGATAGTATCAGCCGTATTGTACCGCAACTAGAGGCGGGCTCCAATGTTACGGCAGGACGCAATGATGTGGACTATGTCGTTACGGAGTACGGCTGTGTACGCTTGCGTGGCAAGAGTCTTGTCGAGCGAGCCAAGGCACTATGTAGTATTGCACACCCCAAATTCCGTCCCGAACTAGAAGCCGCTATAAAGGCACGCTTCGGGGTCTAATGCCCCCCTCAACAAAACAAGCGACCTAAACCTCCGTCGGAGGTTTAGGTCGCTTTCTATGTACACTCTTGGATTGCTTTGCTTTTAATCTTTACTAAGTCCAAGTATAGAGATAAATCTGAGTTCGGTATAATTTTTAGGCAGATACAAGTTCAGAGTCTATGTGTTCCAGGTTAAGAGAGGGTTTCTTCTCCAAGGTCTGATAGGCAATTAATCCCGCTATTAGATTTACCATAAAGTTGTGAATAGAGCG
>JBHAFI010000115.1:0-36153 GCA_041856045.1 Porphyromonas sp.
CTTGAAGATGTTACCCTTGGCAGGCTGAGCCACCGAGCCATCACGATGCAAGTAACCATACCACTCACCATACTCCGTGTCGGGGAAGTGAGCATAAGTCCAGTCACTTATCTCCTTATGCCACTTAAGGTACTTCTCGTCATTTGTTAATTCGTAGGCATATAAGGTAGCGATGATTGCCTCGGTCTGTGGCCACCAGAACTTCATATCCTGAGAGTAGTCTTGAGATGGAAAGCCCTTACAGTCACGGAAGTTGATGATGCCTCCATGCTCTTTATCCCAGCCCCACTCCCAAGACCAATCTAGTATTGTGAGTGCCATATCCAAGAGTTCCTTATCACCACCACGGTACTTAACCTCGTCCATCAAAAACCACGCTGTCTCGATACAATGCCCAGGGTTGATAAGTCGTCCATTTATCGTATCGATAAACTCCCCGTTACTGCCGACACCCTCTAGTAGAGCCTTGTACTCGGGCTTCATAAAGTAGGTCTTCAGTTCGTATATGCTGTCCGCAATTTGTTTATCAAGTGAGGGATCGCTAATGGCTCTACGCACTTGTGCTGCCACATTAAGCATAATCATCACAATAGAGTGACCTCTCCCCCCGACGTGAGGTAAGTATTTGCTCGGTAGAGCCCCAGGGGTTGAGAGCCACGTCTGCACCTTTTTGAATAGAGCCAAAGCCTTCTCTGCATAAGTCTTATCACCCGTTGCTATACTATACTCCGCCATCGCGATAATGGCAAAAGACTCACTAAACACATAGCGACGCAAACGTAGTGGTGTGCCATCAGCCATAACCTCAAAGTACATACGTCCCTCCTCATTGAAGCAATGCTTCTCCAAGAAATCTATGCAACTCTTGCTAGCGACCAAATACTCGGGATCAGCCTTGACGTGGTTATAAGCACTAGCGAATGTATGAGCGGCTCGACCCTGAAACCAAACACTCTTGGTACCGTCCATCAACTTGCCATCTCTATCTAGGCAAGTATAGATACCACCGTTCACTCGGTCAAGACCATACTTGAGCCAAAAGGGAAGAATGTTGTTTGTAAGGTCATCTTGATAGCGCTCGCTCCAATAGGCGAAATAAGTTTTTGTATTCACGATTACAATTGTGTTATTATTGATTTGTCTTTATTGTCTGTTGAGTGAGATGTCTTAATCTTGTCCCTGCCAGCCTTGGGCGATAAGTTCTAGTTCGGTACCGTCACGAGCAACCAAGCAAGCACCTAGTGAAGCCTCCGTAATATGTCCTATGATGCGTACATCGTCAATATCCTTCACTTGGTCCATCAAACCGAGAGGGATCGTAAATACTAGTTCGTAGTCGTCCCCACCGTTAAGGGCTACGATAGTCACATTCAGGTTAAACTCCTCTGCCATCGATGCTGTTTCGTAATCAATCGGCAGTCTGTCCTCATAGATACGGATACCTACACCGCTCTCATGTGCTAAGTGACGTAACTCGCTTGCCAAACCATCGGATACATCGATCATAGACGTCGGTACGATACCTCGCTTAGCAAGTTCCTCAACAACGTCACGTTTTGCCTCGGGGCGTAACTGCCTCTCGAGAATATATTCTCGACCCGAGAAGTCGGGGGTAAAGTCTCCTTGTTCTCCAGCGAAGACACGTTTCTCTCGCTCCAATAACTGCAAACCCATATAGGCAGCACCCAAGTTACCCGTTACGCAGATAAGATCTGTTGGTTTAGCCCCCGATCGGTATGTAAGGCGTGACTTAACACCCGAGCCTATTGCCGTCAAACTAATTGTTAAGCCAGTCATACTACTCGTCGTGTCACCGCCCACGATATCTATACCATAACGCTCTGCCGCTAGACGAATACCGGCATATAGTTCCTCCAAGTCCTCTACACAAAAACGAGCAGACACCCCAAGACCAACTAAGAGTTGGCGTGGCTCTGCGTTCATTGCATATATATCGGATATAGAGGCTACCACAACCTTATAACCTAGATGCTTGAGCGGCGTATAGGTGAGGTCAAAATGGATACCCTCTAGGAAGAGATCATGACTCACGACTGTCTCCAACGCATCATCACCTCGGATAACGGCGGCATCATCACCTACTCCTTTACTCGTCGTAGGTTGCTGTTGGGGCAGTTTGTCGGTCAGCCGTCGTACGAGAGCAAACTCGCCGAGGCTTGATATTTCTGTTCGTTGCATATCACTTGTATTGGTTGAGTCGAGAGACTCTAGTGCTTTGTCTTAATGACATGGTTTATTAAGCGATCAAAGTCCTCTCGCTTATTGTTGAGTATATTTATCTCTATGGGGAGATAGTACAGGTCTTTTTGTAGTGGTTCGGGGAGATAGTTAAGGAGCGAGGATAGGCGTAGTGCGTCTTTCTCTGTCATCAAGATAATCAGTTGCGGATATTCTAGTTTAAGACGCTCATACTCCGACCTTATCTCATCAAGGTCGCTCTCCGTGAAGTTGTGATGATCGGGATAATGTCTTTGGCTCACAACCCTCGTCTGTTTACACACAGCCTCAACAAAAGGCTTAGGATTTGCGATACCTGAGAGAAGCAGGACGGGAACCTTACTAAGCATAAGATCCCAAGTAGCCTTAAGACTCATCACTCTGCTCGGGATTAAGTCCCGCACCAAAGGCAAGGCATCAAAACGGTACCTTATGCCTGTAAAAAAGATCTTCTGATATGGATATAGCGACATAGAGCGGATAAGCCCACGTTGCTCTGTTGGCGTTAGGCTCGACGGACACTTGGTCACGATGACACAGTCCATACGATAGCGAGCCTTTGCCGACTCTCGTAGTCTTCCCTCGGGCAGTAAACGATCATCACTCGGCAAACGACTAGCGTCTACAAGCATAATGCGGTAAGCGGGGCGTACGTAACGATGTTGTAATCCATCGTCCATAATAACGACCTCGGGACGCTCCCCCTCGTCTAGTGCCATGAGATACTCCATCGACTGTACACGACTAGCGTTTACGATAAGACGTATCTCGGGGAACTTTCTCTTGAGTTGTAAGGGTTCGTCACCTATATCGAGAGCCGTATGCTCGCTGGTTGCCTCTATTAGACCTTTGGTCTTACGCTTATAGCCTCGGCTCAAGACAGCAACTCGGTAGCGAGGTGTCAGTAACCCGAGGAGATACTCCACATGCGGTGTCTTACCTGTCCCCCCGACACTGATGTTGCCAACACAAATAAGGGGGATAGGGAACGAACGCTCCCTAAGTAAGCCACAGTCAAAAGCCAGATTGCGTAGCCCGACCCCTAGCCCATATAAATAGGCTAGAGGTCTTAGTATTGCACGCCATCGACCTTGGAGTATCATCGCTACATCGCTAGTAGGTTAGCCGACAACAAGGTTAGTAAGAGGCAAACTCATAAGGCAGGCGTGCCTGAATGCCTGCATAGTATGTCTGTCCCTTAACAATACGAAGCATCTCACGCTCTTCCTTGGTGAGCATCTTTGCCCTAAAGCGAGCGATAAACTCATCACTAGGACTTTGGCTCTCGAGGAGTTCCATCAGTACATTCTTTGAGGTAGCACCATAGTCAATGTGATAATCCTTGAGTTTGGCAATCTTGGCTGCTTCTTGTATAGCGACACTCAAACCTCCGAGTTTATCGACCAAGCCTAGTGATATAGCCTTTTTACCTAACCATACACGCCCTTGACCTACCGAGTCTACGGCAGCCTTGCTCATCTTACGTCCCTCGGCAACACGACTAAGGAAAGTATCATAGCCTTGCTCTACATTTCTCTGTATCAAAGCACGCTGTCCATCTGTCATCGGGCGTAGGGGCATACCTACACCAAGATCTGCGTACTCGCTCGTCTTAACTACATCTACATTAAGACCTAGTTTGCCAGCAAGTTCGCTCGCGTTGGGGATCATACCGAAAATACCTATCGATCCCGTAAGTGTATTAGCCTCGGCTACGATCATATTGGCAGGAGCCGAGATATAATAACCACCCGAGGCAGCATAGTCACCCATAGAGACTACTACGGGCTTCTTTGCTCTAAGGCTCTTGACAGCATACCATATCTGCTCCGACAAGAAGGCACTACCGCCGGGAGAATTAACACGTAGCACTACGGCGTGAATGTCCTCATCGTCACGAGCCTCGTTCAACTCATCGACAAGGTTATAGCCAATTGTGCTTGCTGTGGCATTCCAGTAATCTTGCACTGCATCGGTAATATCGCCCTCGGCAAAGATCACCTTGACAGTATTATCGGAGTGTGTAATACTTGGGTCGCTCTGTTTAGCCATATCTGCGAGCGTTATCATCTTAAGGCTCTTGGGCTCCTTGCTTATCTTATGAGCGATAAAGTGCTTGATGTCGGCACGATAGACAAGGCTATCAACATAACCCATCTTAACTAGGCTATCAGCAGGGGAGAAACTACGGCCCTCGTTGGCAAAAGTTTTTACTGCCTCGGGCGACAACTTACGCCCCTCGGCAACGCCAGCAACGATACTAGCCCACAAGCCATCTATATACTCCTGCATTTGCAGTTTATTCTCCTCGCTCATCTTATTGAGGATATAAGGCTCGACAGCACTCTTGAAAGTCCCAACCTTAAATACCTCCATCTTTACGCCGAGTTTATCCATTGCGTCCTTGTACATCGTACGCCCGGCAGCGATACCCGTTAGTTCTACACCGCCTTGAGGGTTAAGGAGCAAGTGATCTGCAAGGCTTGCTAGATAGTACGCTTTCTGACTATAGAAGTCGGCATAAGCAATGATCGGCTTCTTACTCTTCTTAAAGTCCACTAAGGCTCTGCGTAACTCATCGACAGACGCCAAACCTCCGTCTATACTCTCTACATTAAGGTAGAGGGCAGAGATATTGGGGTTATTCTTTGCCATCGCAATAGCCCTTACCGCCTCAGAGAGTGCTATGGGCGTACTTGTCTTGGTGTTTGTTGAGAACGAAGCAAAAGGGTCCTCCTGAACGACATCGCTAAGTGATGCCAGATCGACCTTGAGGATTGTATTGTCATGCAACACAAGTGGCTCGCTCGAGCCAGCCCCCCAAGAGGCTCCTAGTGTTGCCAAACTACCAATCATCGCGATGATACCTGCGAATACAAAGAAGACTGCACAGCCTGCCCCTACGATATTAGCCAAAAGGGCAGCCAAGAAAGTCTTTAAGAAGTTTTTCATACTTATGGTTGTAATAAATTAGAAGATACTATTATTAAGGCATAGCCCCCACTCCTAGGAGTCTAGGCTAAAGTTATCGGCATCTTGCCAAACAGGGAACTTACGCCTAAGGTCGGCTAGAGGAGCATAGTCCATCACGCCTATTGGGCTTTCCTCTTCTCCTGGAGTACAGGCGACGAGTGACTCTCCACGAGGGTTAATCAAGACACTATCACCTAGATACTCTAGACCACTAAGGTCTTTGCCCACTCGATTGACACCTATGACATAGGCGAGGTTTTCCATTGCTCTTGCCCTTAGGAGAGTAGACCATACCTCCCGACGACCTTTGGGCCAATTGGCAACGCATATAATCAGATCGTAATCATTCTGTCGGCATCTTGCCCATACGGGGAAACGTAGGTCGTAGCACACCAAGGGCATAATACGCCAACGGCGAAACGACAATATCTTGCGTTCCTTGGTCGGTTTCACCATATTCGGCTCTCCACCTAGAGAGAATAGATGACGCTTGTCTTGCCACTGTACATCACTCCCGTCTATAAGGAAGAAGCGGTTTACAGCCTCTCCTCCCTCAAGAGCAAAGGCAGAGCCTACGAGGGCTAGTTGATACTTTAGGCTCAAGTCTACAAGACGTGTCTGCAAGGCAGATTGCTCCCACTCCTCGGCACAATCTACTGCCTTGGGGGAGAAGCCTGTTGTGATCGCCTCGGGAAAAACTACGAGATCGCAGCGATCCTTTAGGTTCTCTAGTTCTCGCTCTAGTGCTGTAAGATTGGCATCGACATCTAGGTCGATGATATTACACTGAGCAAGTGCTACACGTATATTACTCGGGTACATAGTCGTGAAATAAACTAGGGTACTTGGCTTGCTTACTAGAGAAGCGACTGCGTATGTAAGTTATATCTTTATCCATATCACCCGTGGGATAGAAAACCTCAAAAATGCCGACCTCCTTGCGTCCGTAATCAATCACTGCAAGTTCGATCGGGATACCTGCCTCTAGAGCAATACGATAGAAGCCAGACTTCCACTCCGTACGCAGACTACGTGTTCCCTCGGGGGTAATGGCTATATGTATTTCTTGCTGTGCATTGATATACTTACTCAACTTCCCGACAGTGTCCTCCTTACGACTACGGTCTACTGGTATGCCTCCCATGGCTTTGAGCATACTCCCAAGAGGGAAGAAAAACCAGTCTTTTTTCATCAGAAAACCATGAGGCTTACCAATCGTCATATAATATAGTTTACCGACGAAAAAATCCATATTGCTCGTATGAGGTGCAACGCATATTATACTGTGCGTTGGTCGCTCATTGGGTTGAGGCAAACAAGTCCAACCGAGACGGCGTAAAAGCCAAGCGGATAATGCTTTCAATTGTCAAATACATTTAGTTTATACAAAGATAATTATTCCTCCTATATCAAGCAAATAAACGACTGATAAATAGACATATCTATCCGTCAAGGCGTGACGCATAAAAATCAAGACGTGGCGGATAAGCGTCAAGGCGTGATTTTTATCCGCCAAGACGTAGCACTAAGATGAGGATACCTAGGACAGCCAAGGAGATAAATCTCCCAAGGCAAGGAGCCTAATCGAGATCGGACATTTTTTATTACATTTGTAAGACCAAAATTATACTCTGTATTACAATGCTAGATAATATCATCAAGTGGAGCATTCGCCACAAACTCGCAGTTGTTTTTGGCACCTTACTCCTCATCATTTGGGGTATTTGGAGTGCTATGCGTCTACCGATAGACGCTGTCCCCGACATCACTAATAACCAGATCCAAGTCATTACTACAGCCCCAAGCCTCGCGACACAAGAGGTCGAGCAACTCGTAACAGCCCCGATCGAGCGTCAACTCGTTAATATCCCGGGGAGAGAAGAGATGCGTTCGATCTCACGCTTTGGCTTATCGGTCATTACACTAGTCTTTGAGGAGTCGGTAGACGAGCAACTGGCTCGCCAGATGGTTATAGAGCGTCTTAACCAAGTAGCGACAGAGTTACCCGAGAGCGTAGACAAACCAGAGTTAGCCCCGATGAGTACTGGGCTAGGCGAGGTCTACCAATATATCCTCAAACCCACAAGTCCTGGTAAGTACAGCCCGATGGAACTACGTACGCTACAAGACTGGGTCGTAGCACGCCAACTAAACGGGACCAAAGGTGTTGCCGAGGTTAATAGTTTCGGGGGCTTCCTCAAACAATACGAGGTCTCGGTAGACCCCAATAAACTGCGTGCTATGGGCGTAAGTATGGAGGCGATCTTCCGTGCGTTAGAGCAGGGTAACCAAAATACTGGGGGTGCCTATATCGACAAGAAGCCTAATGCTTACTTCATTAGGGGAGTAGGAATGGTAGGTTCGCTAGAGGAGATCGGGCAGATCTCAGTTGCATCTACAAACGGGCAGAATATCCTTATCCGAGACCTAGCAAGGCTCAGTTATGGCTCTGCCATACGTTACGGGGCATTGAGTCTAGATGGTAAAGAGGAGGTAGTCGGTGGTATCGTGATGATGCTCAAGGGAGAGAATAGCCATGAGGTCGTCGCTAGTATCAAGGAACGCATCAAAGAGGTACAAAAGTCCCTCCCCAACGATGTCGTGATAACACCTTATCTCGACCGTACAGACCTCGTCGATAGAGCCATTAAGACGGTTGAGACGAACCTCCTCGAGGGGGCTCTAATTGTCATCTTTGTCCTCGTCCTCTTTCTCGGCAATTGGCGTGCAGGTATGATTGTCGCCTCTGCCATTCCTTTGGCTCTACTCTTTGCCCTCGGTATGATGCAAGTCTTTGGTGTTAGTGCCAACTTGATGAGCCTAGGAGCTATTGACTTCGGGCTTATCGTAGACGGGGCTGTTATTGTCGTTGAGGCAACCCTGCACCACCTAGCACTTAGGAAGAGTAAGAGTACCCTAACGCAAGAAGAGATGGATACCGAGGTCTACCTCTCTGCTAGCCAAATACGTAGTAGTGCAACCTTTGGGGAGATCATCATCTTGATCGTTTATATCCCGATCCTCACCCTCGTAGGTGTTGAGGGGAAGATGTTTGCTCCGATGGCGATGACCGTAGGTTTTGCCATCATCGGGGCCCTATTGCTCTCGCTCACCTACATACCTATGATGTGTGCACTCTTCCTCTGTAAGAAGCCAACAGAGGGACAGAATTTCTCCGATCGAATGATGACCTACATCTCTCGATGGTACGCCCCTTGCCTTGAGTGGGTTATCAAACGGTACAAGGCTGTACTCCTCGCTACACTCTCGCTCCTCGCTCTAGCAGTCTTTGCTTTCACGCGTATGGGGGGAGAGTTTATACCCCAACTTCAGGAGGGAGACTTCGCCTACCAATGTGTCGTACCCCAAGGAGCCTCATTAAGCCAGAGCGTTGAGACTAGTATGCAAGCCGCTCGCATTATGATGAGTTTCCCCGAGGTAAAGACTGTTGTCGGTAAGACAGGTTCTGCCGAGGTCCCCACAGACCCTATGCCTCCCGAAGCAACAGATATGATGGTAATCCTACACCCCCGAAGTGAGTGGCCTCAAAACAAAAGTTATGACGACCTTGCAGCAGAAATTAGTGAGAAACTCAAGGATATCCCCGGTGTCTACTTTGAGAAAAATCAGCCTATACAGATGAGATTTAATGAACTCATGACGGGCGTTAGGCAGGATGTCGCCGTTAAGATATTTGGGGAGAACCTCGACACACTAGCGACACTCGCAGCCGAACTAGGAGAGGTAATCAAGAGCGTTGAGGGTGCTACCGATCCGCAAGTAGAGGCTATCACGGGCTTACCACAAATTAGTGTGGAGTACGACAGACTACGCCTTGCAGGTCATGGCATCAGTATCCAAGAGGCAAACGATGTCCTTAGTGCTGCATTTGCTGGTAGAGTTGTAGGGCAGGCATTTGAGAATGAGCGTAGTTTTGATGTTGTAGTTAGGCTTGATAGCACCTTCCGGACGGATATTGAGGACGTACGTAATTTGCCTATCGCAGGAGCGGACGGTAGTCTTATTCCGCTCAATCAGTTGGCGAGGGTAGAGTACAAACTTGGCCCTGCACAGATAAGTAGAGAGGACGGCAAGCGACGTATCGTAGTGGGCTTTAATGTCGCAGGACGTGACGTGGCTAGCGTCGTCAAAGACCTCAAGGAGGTACTCAACAATAAGCGTCTACCGACGGGCTACTTTATGACCTATGGCGGACAATTTGAGAACCTCGAGGCAGCCTCAAATAGGCTGATGATTGCTGTGCCCGTATCCCTACTGCTGATCTTCTTGTTGCTCTACATTACGTTTGGCTCTGTACGCTGGGCAAGTCTTATCTTTACAGCTATCCCGATGAGTGCTATTGGTGGTGTAGCAGCACTCCTTATGAGGGGTATGCCCTTTAGCATTAGTGCTGGTATTGGCTTCATCGCTCTCTTTGGTGTCGCAGTACTTAATGGTATCGTCCTTGTCGGCACATTCAATCGATTGGAGCAAGAGGGAGAGAGCGATATTCTCCAGCGTATCCGCCGAGGGACGCTCCAACGTCTTCGTCCGGTATTGATGACGGCTGCTGTCGCTAGTATAGGCTTTTTGCCTATGGCTCTTAGCACAGGTTCGGGTGCAGAGGTCCAAAAGCCTCTAGCAACTGTCGTCATAGGTGGGCTTATCACCGCAACGATATTGACACTCTTTGTATTACCTATTCTGTATATGATGTTTAGCAAAGGATCCAAGGCATCGAGTGCTAAGTTTAGTGCCAAAGCGATGCTAATTGCCTTAGGACTAGGGCTCCCCCTAGGAATGGAGGCACAAGAACTTCGCATCGGCTCTATGAATGAGGCTGTAGAGATAGCACTCAAAAATAACCCTAGCCTACACGCACAACGCCTTAGGCAAGAGCAAGCACAGGCTCTGCGTGGTACAGCGACAGAGTTACCTCGCCTCGCTCTTACGAGTGAATATGGACAGACCAGCAGTCTAGAGAACGATCTAGTCTTGGGTGCAGAGCAAAGTATTCCCTTCCCTACTCTCTTCTCGGCTCGTAAGCGTCAATTATCGAGCCAAGCACGTTTGGCAGAGATCGATACTAAATTGAAGGCTCGTACGCTTACCGAGGAGGTCAGCCTTACCTA
Source organism: Porphyromonas sp. (assembly GCA_041856045.1). Taxonomy (GTDB): domain Bacteria; phylum Bacteroidota; class Bacteroidia; order Bacteroidales; family Porphyromonadaceae; genus Porphyromonas. The sequence goes on from JBHAFI010000115.1 coordinate 10,344, forward strand.
CCAAACAATCCTCTACTTGGAGGCTAGACTACGACAAGCCGAGCGATTAGATAGCCTCTACAAGAGCCTTAGCGAGCGTAGCCAACTACGCCGTAAGGTGGGCGAGGATAGCGGTCTTAGTTATCAGCATAGTGAGACTAAGCGTCTATCGCAGAGCATAGCAGTTAATGATCTCAAGATGCAACACCGTAATAAGTTATCACGCTTAGCCTTGCTTCTAGGTGTCGACAGCCTAAGCCTTACAGGGACAGACAGCCTACACTTGCTCCCAGCAATAAGTGCCTTATCGGGGAACAACAACGAACACCCTCGAGAGAGCCAAGCAAGGGAGCAGATAGCCTTGACACGTGCAGAGCAGAGCGTTCAAAAGGCGGAGTTACTTCCCGAGTTAAGTCTAGGCTATACCAATCAGTCTATTATCGGGAATTATATGGTACGAGGTGTTGAGCAGTGGTTTGATCGTAGCAAGCGATTTCACTCCATCAGTTTGGGGCTAAGCATTCCTCTCTCTTTTGCTGCCAGCAAAGCCAAGAGCAAAGCCCTCAAGCATCAACTACGGAGCAACGAGATAGATCTCAAGAATACCCTTGCCGAGTTACGAGAGGAGCGTAGCAACCTTAGGCGAGAGTACGCACACTACCTCTCTATCTACCGACTCTACACCGAGGAGGGAATGCCTAGAGCCCTCTCTATGCTTCGCTCTGCCGAGCAAGCCTATCGTGAGGGCGAGATGAGTTATCTCGAACTAAGTGCTGCCATAGAGATCTACATCGACACAGAACAGACCTATACAGAGGCACTCTATAATAGTAATGTCTTGGAGATACGTTTGCAATCACTCGGACACTAAAGAATTAAGATCGACAACAGTAAGTATATCCCCATAATGAGAAAAAGTATATATCGTTTGGCTCTCTTAGGCTCGTGTCTTGCAAGCCTTAACCTATTGCCTGCCTGCACCTCAAGTAGTGAGGGCAAGCAAGCACAGAGTGAGGAGCAACACAGCGACGAGGAGGGAGGACAAGCCTTCCTAACTCATGCCAACCTCAAAGCAGCAGGTATCCGTATAGGACACCTAGAGTACAAAGAACTTAGTGCCACAATACGTGCTAATGGCTACCTCAAGGTTCCAAAGAGTGAGAAAGGTTTCGCCAGTAGCCTATACGGGGGCATTATACAGCGGTTCTTTGTACATCAGGGAGAGGTAGTACACAAAGGTCAGACAGTAGCCCTTATCACTAATCCTCAGTTTATCCAAACACAAGAGGACTACCTCACAACGCTAAGTAAACTCACCTATGCCGAGCAAGAAGTACGTAGACAAGAGGCCTTACAGAGTGGCGATGCAGGCATAGGTAAGCAACTACAAAGTGCCAAAGCAGAGTTGTCATCACTCCGCAGTCGTAAGGCTTCCCTAGCCCAACAGTTGCGTCTGATGGGGATCTCTGTTGATAAATTGTCTGCCTCAAATCTACGGACGAGCATAGCCGTAACTAGCCCTGTCGATGGTGTCGTAGGTGAGTTATTGAGCCAGATAGGGGCTTATGTCGATCCCTCAACACCTATCTGCGAGATCATCAATAATAAGGCTTTGCACCTAGACCTAAATGTCTATGAGCAAGACCTACCGAAACTCAAGATCGGACAAAAAATTCACTTCCGCCTCACCAACAACCCTAGTCAAGAGTACGACGCAGAGATACACACCATAGGAGGAACCTTTGAGCCTAATAGCCGTTCGATTGCTGTGCATTGTAAGTTACTAGGGAATACAACGGGTTTCATTGACGGAATGAGTACAACCGGACTGATTAGTATTGGTGAGGTACTCACTCCTGCTCTCCCCGATGACGCGATCGTTAATTACGAGGGCAAGGACTACGTCTTCGTACAACTAAGTGATGATCCTAGTCATAGCCACGAGCACGATTATAGTTCTGCCGACAGTGCTAAGACCAATGCACATGCCGAAGAAACCATCGAGGCGAATAGACATAGTGAGAGTCGTAGCGACCATATACATGCAGAGGGAGGACATCGTTTTAGGCGTATCCCTGTCCTTAGAGGTGCCTCTGCCTTGGGCTATACGGCTGTAACATTCTTTGAGGAAATACCCCGAGATGCTTACTTCGTGCTTAGTGGTGCTTTCTTCGTGAACGCTGTACTTACACCGAATGCAGGTCATAGTCATGCCCACTAGAGAGTAGACAGTTGCTCCTGCTCCTAATAGGCACTATCCGTAGGCATTAGGGAGTAACGAATTTCAAGTCTATCATCAGCCCAAGACATATCCCCATTATCGAGGTAAAGACTCAATAATGGGGATATAATTCACCAGACAATCAGACGTCCATCGACAAGATACTTGAGGCTCGATTGACGAGATACTTAGACGTCAAGTGACAAGATACTTAGGCTTCAATCGACGTCTAAGTATCTTGTTATAACGCCGATCAGCACTACCTCTCCGAGGGGTATATAGAGAAGAGAATGCAAACGAAGGCTTAGGCTCTGCCCCGCAGTCTATTCTCAATAAGTAAACCTTAAATTTAATGAGAAGTAAGCCCTAGACTTAATGCGGGATAGGACAGTCTAGACCTCATCAATTACGATTAGCCTCGGCAAGACTCATACACGCAACTAAAGCAGGGAGCGTAGCCACCTCGGGCATCAAGACATCAGTATAGCCATAGTCTACGAGTGTGCTACGTGTTGAGGGTCCGATTGCGACGATTTTGATGCTTTGTAGATTAGTTTCCAAGCCGTAGGTACGTAACAATCCGATAAAGTTATGCACAGCCGACGAACTGCAAAAGGTAACCCAATCAATCCCTCCCTCGAGCAACTCAAGCAAATCTTCACGCTCATACTGGACTGGCTTATTACGATAAAGTGTCTTCGTAAGGACGGGAACTTTAGCCTCAGACAAAAGGCATTCAAACTCCCCACTCGTCCGATCACTTGTCGGGTGATAGATACGACAAGTATCTCCGTAACGCTCCAATATAGCACGAGCAAAGCCCCGTGCAGTATGCTCGGGAGCAACGAGATCGGCTGTAAAGCCTCGTGCTTGTAGTGCCTTAGCCGTAGCAGGGCCAATAACCGCTAGGGCTTCAAATCGGGCTAGATAGCGAGCATCAAGTCCCTTGTGAGCCAAGTATGCAAAAAGATAATCGACAGAATTGGGAGAGGTAAGAGCCAGAATAGTCTTATCTAGATCTTGGGGCAATAAATCCTCATCGGTGGTATTCGGCTCCAACTCAAAAGTAGGTAAGACCCTAGGATCTGCTCCTAGACGCAGAAACATCTCGGTCAATTCGGAAGTACTGCCCTCCGAACGCGTTATCAAGATACGTTGCCCAGCAAGACTACTAGGCTCGTACCAAGCATACTGCTCTGCGAAGCCTAGGACATCTCCCACGACAAACAATCCCGGAGTAAACTGCTCGTAGTCGAAACGCTCGTTGGTAAAAGACTCAAGACTATGTAACTCGAGCCTTTGACAATAACGTGTACCCTGACTAATAATAGCAGCCTTACGATCTCGTGGGGTACCTGCCGTGATAAGTGCCTCAACGATCTGTGGCACCACACGCATACTCATATAGAAGACGAGCGTCCCATCAAGGCGACTATAAGCCTCCCAGTCTAGAGGCGGTAGACCTCCATGTTTGGTAAAGGCGGTAATCAGCGTAACCGAGCGACTGATCCCCCTATGTGTTACCGGGACACCACAATAAGCAGGAGCAGCAATACCAGCAGTAACACCCGGGACGATCTCATAGTGAATGCCAGCCTTATGTAGTGCTATCATCTCCTCTCCTCCTCGACCGAAGACAAAGGGATCACCACCTTTGAGTCGTACGATAATGCCCTCGGAGCGTTTATTCGCTTCCGAGATGATAAGGTCATTGATCTCCTCTTGTTTGAGGGCGTGAACCCCAGCACGTTTGCCTACGTATATTAGTTTGGCTTGCTTGGAGAACAAGCGATGAATACTCGCATCGACAAGTGCGTCATAAATGATAACATCGGCAGTAGTCAATAACTCACTTGCTCGCAGTGTCAATAAGTCGGAACTACTCGGGCCCGAACCAACAAGGTAAACTCTAACTGAACTTCTCACGACTTACGGGAACTGTTTCTTCTTGTAAATACTGCCATATCTCCTCATTGCTCGCTTCGCTCGATACGGCTATACTCTTGAGTGTTTGAGTTTCGTCATAGAGGTTATACACGGTAAGGAAGTAAGCACCACGCTCTATCTCACCTTTCTTCCCCTCTGTTACCGATTGATAGTATGCCTCACTACATAGGCAGGCAAAAGGAACTGCACAGCCACCCCCAACCTGCTTGAGGATATAACGCTCGATCTCTGTGCATCGGGCTGTACGGCTACAATGAATACTTGCCAATAGACGCTCTAGGTGGTCGTCACCTGCACGTTGCTGTACTGCTATCGCGGCTTGTCCCGGTGCAGGCACCATCTCAAAGGTTGTGAACTCATATCTTACTTCTGCCTCGAGGTCAAGACGCTTGAGGCCTGCCTTTGCCATCACGATAGCATCGTACTCACCTCTATGTAACTTCTCGATACGCGTCTCTACATTACCTCGTATCTCGCGTATCTCTAGGTCGGGGCGTTGCTCAAGTAACTGAGCCGCCCGACGCGGACTACTTGTCCCAACGACAGCCCCCATAGGTAATTGATCGAAGGTATAGTTGCCCAGCAAGACATCGGCAACCTCTTCTCGGGGCAATACGGCACCTAGGCACGTTCCCTCGGTAAGGTCTACGGGCAAGTCCTTAAGACTATGGACAGCACAATCGATCTCCCCTGAGAGTAGTGCATGCTCTAGTTCTTTGGTGAATAGACCCTTATCGCCCGAAGCGTTCAAGGACAAGTCTAGACGTTTATCGCCTTGAGTCTTGATGATCTTGAGTACGACCTCTAGGTCTTGATGGACTTCCTCAAGTAGGCGTTTGACTTCGTTTGCTTGATACAGAGCCAAACGCGAACCTCTTGTACCAATAACTATTCTATTCATGGAGTTTGTCTATGATTTGTTTGAAGATTGTCTGAACGACCTCGGGGTATTTACGCTTTTGACCCTCAGAAGACACCTCTCTGAGAGCAGAGATAATGGCTGTTGTGTAAGTAATACGTAGATGCTCGTCCCACTGCTTGATGAGATTACGCTCAATATCCGTTAGGCTTGAGGGCAGGAGGCTAAGTTCTCTATCCAAAACTAGTGTTGATGCCTGCTGTACCGTAGCAATGACCTCACGCAACTGTGCCCCCTCGACCCACTGCTTGTGTAGGAGGACATACTCCTCTATTAGGCTGTCGATCTCTGTGAGCACTGATAGGTCAAGGCTAACACCTAATTCCGTCAGTTCGTCAATACTTAGTAAGGTAACACCGCCCAACTGCGTAATGTCGGGAGAGATATTACGCGGTACGGCAAGATCAATGAATACCCTCACACTACCATTATCCTCGAGATCTTTGGCATATATAATAGGCGATGGAGCCGAGGTCGCTACGATGATGGCATCGGACTTACTTAGTTCTTGATGCAACTCTCCCTCGCAAGCAATCCTAGCCCCCTTGTGCTGTAAGGCGAAACGCTCGGCTCTCTCCCGAGTACGATTATATACGACAATATCAAACTGTCCTCTATATTGTAGATGCTCGTATATCGTATCTGCCATAATACCTGCACCTACGATAAGGATACGTCGGGGATTTGGCATTATACCAAGCAACTGGTCTACCGCTGCCGAACCCGCAGATAGCGGTGTATTACTCACCAAGTACTCACTACGTACACGCTTAGCAACCTCAAAAGCACGATGAAAGAGTCTAGACATAGAGCCCGTACAATGCCCAGCAAGCGAAGCCATACGATACGCCTCTTTGAGTTGTCCTAAGATCTGCGTCTCACCCACAACAATCGACTCAAGGCCAGCGGCAAGACGAAACAAGTGGCGATACACGGCTTCGTCCCTTTTGCACTCGAGGTAGTGTCCGTAGCGAGGGCTAAGTTCGAGGTTACGCAAGAATGAGTCTATCAGCCTTCGCTCGGTAGATGTAGCACAAGCACTCTCTACACTATAATAAATCTCCACCCTATTACAGGTCGAGAGGATCACTGCACCCGAGAGCAATCCGCAAGCGATCCAATCCTCTACAAGCATACTAGCCTCTCCATCGCTTAGGGCAAAAGCACTACGCTCATCAACACCAGCCCAGCGATGATCAACACTTATAAGTCCTATCATATATTACACGATACTAGCCTAGGCTAGTTCTTCTCAACATTTTATCTCAACAATACAAAACTAAATATACTTGCCAACTCACATATCAAGATGAAGGCACCACAGGTATCACCCGTATATCCACCTATCTTGCGATAGATATAATAACTAAGCAAAACTAACAAAATAAGAGGTAAGGCAAAGACTGCAAGATAAATTAGCCCCTTTCCCAACAAGAGCCCTACGAGCAATATCAGCGTCAAGATCCTAGGCATCAGCCCCCCAACCTCGTACTTAATGCCGAGTTTACTCTCCTCTAGATTACGAGCATAGGGCAAATAAGAGATCGGCAAAGTACCCAAATACTTACCAAGCACATCGGACAATAGCAAAGCAATAGGAATGAGAGTCGTAGGCAAGGCACTTAGCAAACTTATGAGCAGAGCATAGTAGACAATATAAGCGATAACGGCATAACTACCGACGTGACTATCTTTCATAATCCTTAGGATAGTTTCACGATCTCTCCCTCCGCCAAAGCCGTCAAAGAAATCACCCAAGCCGTCCTCATGAAACGCCCCAGTAAATACAAGCCGTGCCACCAATGCTAGTACGATAGCACTGACTAGAGGCAGAGCCAAGACAGCGTAAGTAAGATAGAATACGCCTGCCATCAATCCTCCCGTCACAAAACCAACAAAGGGAAGCCACTGTATGCCTCGTGCATAATCATCGCGATCCAACTCGGTCAAACGCCAAGCCGGTAGACGCGTGTACATCGACAGCGAGGCTAGCAATGATTTATATTGTCGTTGTAGCATTATTAGTACCATCGAATACATACTCTACAACACCTGCTTCGTTAAAGGAAGCCATATCTCGGAGCATCAGTTCGGCAGATACTACCAAGGGATAGGCACAGACAGCACCACTCCCCTCGCCAAGACGAAGTCCAAGGTTAAGCAAGGGCTTTACCCCAAGGAAGCCTAACAAACGTGCGTGTCCTGCCTCATCACCTTGATGCCCAAAGATAGCATAGTCTAGGACAAGAGGATTAAGACGACTAGCAGCAAGCATACAAGCAGTCATGATAAAGCCATCAACCAAAATAGGCATACGCAACTCGGCTGCTTGTAGCATCGCCCCAATAGCAGCAACCATCTCATAGCCCCCAAAGTAGCGAATGATACTCTCGACACTATTATCCCCCTCGTACCGCTCTATTGCCTGCTTGAGGATAGCATACTTGTGTGCTACACCAGCATCATCTAGTCCGCTACCTCGCCCTACGCAGTCTATCAATGGGATATTAGCGAGTAAGGACATCCACACAGCCGATGCAGCAGTATTGGTAATACCCATCTCACCAAAACTAATGATATTACAGCCCTCGTCATACACCTGTCGTACCTCCTTGGCACCGATCTCTATCGCTTGTACGACCTCCTCCTCTGTCATCGCAGACTCCTTGAGGTAGGAGCGTGTGATACGCCCTACTTTGCGATGGATCAGGCGAGGGTCATCGCCAAAGTCATAGTCAACTCCCACGTCCACGACACGCAGAGCGACCCCGTGTTGTCTTGCCAAGTAGCAGACCCCTGCCCCTCCACTTATCATATTGTAGACAACCTGCCAAGTAACCTCTTTGGGACTCTTGCTGATCCCCTCCTCGACAATACCATGGTCTGCACAAAAGATGATATTGTATGGCTTCTTGAGTCTAGGTGTCAAACTCTCTTGTATCTGCCCTAGACGAATGGCCAAGGTCTCTAGATCACCTAGCGAACCAAGAGGTTTACTGAGGCGATCGATCTTATACTGCAATTTATCTCGCCACTCTGTTGATAAGGCTTGGATATTAAACTGACGCATAGTCTTAGGTTGAGTTAGGTATTCTTGTATGTTTGCGTATCTCTCCGTTTCGTTCCTTCGTTTGGTTGCTCTGTATTCTCCCTAGAGTATACATTAGTATACATAGTATGTATACAGCAGTATACATTAGTTGTATACTCGAGTATACATTATATGTATACAATCCGATACAAAAGTAGGGATAGAGTCTTACATAGGTATATACGCCACCTCTAGGATAAAATAAACGGGGGAAATTAAATAATTGTCATCGGTTTGGTTCGTGTCCTTGGGATCACTTGACTTTGAGGGGTATCCCGCTAACCATCAATACTACTTCGTTGGCACGCTCTGCAATATATTGATTGAGCCAGCCTTGTAATGAGGTAAATCTACGTTGTACTGCATCTATACTCACGCCCCCCATTCCGATCTCATTGCTTACAATAATGAGCCTGCAATCCAAGGCAACTAGGCGATCAAACTCTTCCTTGAGTAGTGACAGAGCAGGCTCTACCTCGGAGCCATTATCAAAGAAAAAGTTCGTTGCCCACAAGGTCACACAGTCGAGCAAAATCGTTCGCCCCTGTATCGGGTGTCGAGTAGGATATTTCTCTTCCTCGATGTTCTCCCATTCGGGTCCTCTACGCTCTTGGTGTAGTCTGATGCGTGTCCTAAACTCCTCGTCCCATACACGAGCGGTAGCGAGATAGATAGGGTTATTATCAAGAGAGAGAGCAAGACGCTCCGCGTAAGCACTCTTACCCGAGCGTTCGCCTCCTGTGATCATATATATGTATGCCATTACTCTTCTTTCTGTGCTTGCGATAGATAGTCCGATAGGGGTGCATCACGCAGGCTCTTCATCAGTGCTAGGTGCTGAGCCGTCATTTGGCTAAGCAGATTACGCAGGTAAAGTTTTTGCCAGTTATCGAGCGATGAGGATAGCAATTGGGTGACCTCCCGTAGGGCAGGGAATACTTTCATCAACTCTGTACGCCCTAGGGGTGTCAGTTGCACTAGTTTCTGTCGCTTGTCTACGGGATCGTCCATCTCTACGATAAGTCCCGATCGGTTGAGGCGACGTAACAATTCGTTACCTGTCGTACGCTCGAGAGCGTTACGTGTGTTGAGTTCCGTCTTGCTTAGGCGACCGCTACCTAGTAGGCTCACCAAGTAGGAGTATTCCTCCTCGGTCTTGAATAAGCGATCTTGGAAAGCCCTCTTGGTATAGTGTCTAGACACACGGTAGAGCAAACTGATCATCTGTGCTATTGTCGCCTCGTCCGATGTAGGCGTTTGGGCAACTTGCTCTTGTTGATGATCAATCCTTAGACTAAGAGCATAACTTAGGAAGGCGTCCAAACCCATCTCCTCGGCATTAGGAACGGTTGCCTCAAAACTATCCACAAGGTCTATTAACTCGAGTAATAACTTTTTTGTCTTCATCTTGCCAACGTATAGATACCACCGGGCATAGCGTTGAGATAGCCGTCAAGTTCGAGTTCGAATAAGTGTGAACTCACCTCTGCAACACTAAGACCAGTTTGGCGTACAATATCATTCATCTGAATAGGTTGCTGACGTGCTATCAATTCGTAGATAGGATTATCAATAGGTGCAGCATCGGGGACAAAGGCAAAGGTTGCTTGCAGAGCATCGCCCTTGCGTTCCCAGCCCATCAAACGAGCAATCTCTTCTCCCGATGATACCAATACACCTGTCATCTTACTGATAAGTTGATTACAGCCCTCACTATACCTATCCCCGACTCTACCAGGGACAACAAGCACCTCCCTATTGTAGTCGCGTGCCAAGCCTGCGGTAATGAGCGATCCACTCTTGAGTCCTGCCTCGACGACGAGTGTAGCCTGTGTCAATCCGGCGATAATACGATTACGCCCTACGAAGTTATATCTATCGGGATTGGTCCCCAAGGGATATTCGCTAAGCCAAGCACCATTACGTAGGATCTCCTGTGCAGTAGAGCGATGTACGGCAGGATAAATACGATCGAAGCCATGAGCAAAGACCGCGACAGTTGGCAAGCCTAGTTCCAATGCCTTGCGATGAGCCGTGATGTCCACTCCATAGGCAAGTCCGCTAACAATCAGTGTAGACTGATCTATAGCAGCAAGATCACGTAGCAAGCGATCTGTCATCAACTGCCCATAGGCAGACATATTACGCGTACCGACAACACTAAGAGCCATTTGCTCGTCCCACGAGCGATAAGTACCCTTGGCATACAAGACAACCGGAGCATCGGGGCACTCTCCCAAGCGTTGAGGATAATCATCATCACCTACAAAGTAGACATCAATCCCCTCACTAAGGCACCAACGGGCTATATGCTCGGCTCTTTGCCACAACTCGGGACGAAAAAGTTCTCGTACTATACGCTCCTGCACACGAGGGAAGCAGTTACGCAGGCTTGCCTCACTTGCGAAGATATGCTCAACAGAGCCACAACGCTCCAAGAATAAACGAGCATAGCGGGGACCAATATATTTGGACTCCGCTAGGGCAATACGTGGTACAAGTTTGTCTAGATTATGCTCCATGATGATATGCTAAAGTGTTGGTGCTTTCCTTCGCCAGGGGATCAGATCGGGCGGAAGTTTCTTACCATAAAACAGAGTGTTGAGATAGGCGTTGCTCTTGAGCATACGTACGACAAGGAGAGTCGCAACAATCACAATCACGGCATAGATACTTGCAGCAAGACTCTCCCACAAGAATACGCGTGCATCACTCTTGAAGCCCTTGAGAAACTTTCCGACCATTGGGGCTGAGAAAAGCAAAAAGTAGTGAGTCAAATAGATGGTACGGCTCTCTCGACCGAGATAAGCCCATAGGCCATTGAAACGAGAAGGGATATTGCCCATCTTCTTGGCAGTAGAGTATGCCATCACGACACCAGACAAAGACGCAGGGATCCCCTCTAGGAGTCTATGATACGTCACCTCGTAGTAAAGGCAGGCAACAAAGATAAGCGTAGAGAGCAACTGTGCTGGTGTTGAGGAGATGGCTACCTCTAGGCGTGGATACCTCCCAACGAAGTATCCAAAGAGGAAGTAATAATAGAGGTAATTGGTCTTGCCCCAACTAAGGGCTTCCCAACTAACTGGGTGTGCATCGTGCCATGGGCTATCGATCGCAAGTACAAAAGTTAGACTTAGCCCTGCAAGTAAGACCTCGACCCAAGGACGCTCCGCTTTATTGACAAGGCTATTGATATAGCGTAACCCATAGAGCAGGACGAACATCTCAAAGAGCGTAAGTGTAAACCAATAGCCCCCATGCATACGGTCTAGTAAGAGATGCTCCCACTCAATCTCAAAGAATAGAGCATATAAGACGGGCAAGGTGCAGAGAGGTAAGAGCAATTGACGGGCTTTCTTGATCCAGTACTGCCCCGCACTCTTGAGATCAAAAGACAAAGCCCCTGCACCCAAGAAGCCCGATAAGAAGAGAAAGATAGGCATATCTATATTCCGTAGAATATAGAGTAAGGTAGAGCGATAATACTCAAAACCGAAGTGAAAAGCATGACCGACAACGACCAAGAAGATGACAACACCCTTGAGGACGTCTAGGTACTGTATGTGTGCCTTCTCTCTCATGAACGTCTATAAACGAGCGTACTCAGGGTTATCGGTGACATCAGCAATAACCTCGATAAAAGGCGGAAGTTTGAGTTCGCCTCCTGCCTCGGTACGTACCTCTAGCAACTTATCGGTACCTTGTGGCTCGAGGAACTCATCTAACTCAAAGTATTGCTCTGCCCAAATGAAACTCTTGCGTAGGATATGATGTGTCACAACCTCTGCCTCGGGGCGAACGTGATTGAGCATAGAGAGGTATTCATCGGGACTGATCTGTCGCTCCTTAATGATAGACTTACAGTTCTCTCCCAAGATATGCTTTTGGCTCATAAAGTAGACATAGTTACCCCTTAGTCCACGCTTACGTATACGTATGCTCGTACCATCGGCATCGCTGATATAAGTCTGATAGATCTCCGCCTCTACACCATAAGGTATTTCCCCGGTTACACGTACAAGGAGTTTACGGCGTTCCTCTTGTAGGCTTGCACTATCATCGCCTATAAGACGCTGGATCCCGTGCAACACACTCTTGATCTTGACGTCAAAGTCTACGTTGTTCTCGACGATCTGTAGTTGGGGGTGTCCTGTCCACGCTTTGAGGATCTTGTTGTCTAGTTCGCGTGCTAGTTCGATGCCCTCTGTACGAGCACTGTTATTCTCGGTTGTATAGAATTGCTCTGCACCTATGGCAGCACTCACCATGTGAATAACAGCATCATAGCGAGCATCTCGCAACTTAATATCGGACAAACCTAATTCATCGAGCAGTGCCTGCCATACTGTTGGCTCCATATAAGCCGATATGTCCATCGTACCTCTATCCGCAATGATAATAACAGGCTGAGGTGCATTACGAGCCAACTCTAGGAAGGTGTCCTCCATCATAATCTGGTACTTGAGAACGGCTTTCTCTATATTATAGAAGTATTGCTTATCGGGTGTAAGGAAGTTGATCGATACGTTACTAAAGATTGTTGGCGTCTCTGGTAAAGCGTACACGAGATAGCCAAGATCGCTGAAACGCTCAATAATCTGTGCCAAGGCTGTAGTCTTACCAGCACAAGGACCACCCGTTAGGGCAATACGAAAGATATTCTTATTCAAGGTTGTAATGATTTATATGTTATAGACTAGTCTACTACCTCGCCACTATCATCGAGCAAACCATCGGGTATGCGTAGCATCAATAGACGCTCCTCATCGTTGTAATCTACGAAGAGATCATCGGCAATAGGTAGTATGAGTTCATCACCACTAGGGCGATCTATATATAGCAATGTATTAAGCGTACTATCGTCTACCTCCGTGACAGTGCCGACCAAGGTTTCGTCTGCATCATTATATACAGAGAAGCCCACATAGCGGCTATATTCATAAGGATCGTCGCTTAGTGTGGCCTCGCCTAGATACTCACGGGACAGCCATACAGGTCTATTAGTTAGGTTCTCGGCATCGTCTTTATTCGTGATACCATCAAAGCGAATAAGATCGATATCGCCTGCCTTGGTACGATGCGAAACAACTCTATATGGGATCAGCAAGCCTTGCTCCTCTAGCATCAAAAAGAAGTCATCTGCATCTTCCTCTAGAGCGGCACTAAGGTCTACATTTAGTTTGCAAGCAACCTCTCCTTGTACTCCGTGCGAGCGTCCGACAAAGCCGATATGCTCAAAGTCTTCTTTGACTAACATGGTATGGTCATATTTTATACTCTTACAAAGATACACAATCCCCTCCTAATGGCTTAGAGCCTCAAAAGAATAAAGTTATGACAGAGTGATTACTATCCCCTCACCCTATCATAACTTTATCTACCGACGACTACCTACGAGTCCTATATCTCTAGTGTCGTAGTATCGCTGTATCCTTAACGAGCATTATCTCTGGCTTATAACTCTGCTTACTCTTACGCAGACCCTCTAGGCCCAAGTCCTCTTCCCTATTTATATATATGTACTCCTCGGGGATACGCCTTGCAAACTCTCTATTGATCATCGTGAAAGCCCCCTCGTAATTAACATCTGCTTTCTCTACGTGTACTCCAAAGGTTGTCTTGTTTATAGGGCTACCAAAAGTAAAGGCGACGACTCTCCCATCGACACGCAGAACGCCAGTGAGCAGACCCAATGACTCCCGATTACGCAAACATCTCTCGATCATCTTCTGCTCATCAAGGCGGCTACTATCGACGACAGTACTATGGTCTAGCCAAGCACTTGCGAGGGCAAGGCACTCATCTATATTGTCCTCCGAAACCTCCTCGTACGAATAGTTGGGATACAACTTCTCAAACTTATTGATGTGATTACGCTTACTCTGTAGACTCTTACCACTCAATGTCGTAAGTTTCTCTCTCAAGTAAACGTAGTCTTGACTCCCCTCATCGTGTAGGAACTCAAAGCGGTCGGGACAGATCGTCTCAATAGCCTCTCGACAGCGAGGGGCTATACCCATAAGGACAAGGGGGAAGTTATGCTCTTGGCTTAAGGCACCAAGACGCTTGATCACCTCCAACAAATGCTTGCTATCACTGCAAACTGGCATTAGATAGGTAGGGTGCTGGCGATGAGATGGCTTGAAACTGATGACAAGACTATTCTCAACTACTGCCCAGCGGGTACGATAACGCTCGCTCCAACCATAGAGATTGCAGAAAGCGAGGTCGCAGATCTGTGATGCTCCATTGAGCGTAAAGGCTTGTATCTCTTCCCTATCGCTTAGTTCGATGGACTTAAACTCAATTTTACTCATATCCCTACAACTATGTAAGTTCGTGATTGTTCAGACTTGTAAACAAAAGACAAGACCAATAGGGATACATCTCTATCGGTCTTGTCCTTGGGCTAAGCCCCAACTTATACTCCTACTTTACGGGAACCAACTCTAGCCTTTTTGCCGAGGGTGGTGGCTCCGAGGCTCCCCACTCTTTGTTGGGTTTATCCCCCATCTCTAGGACCAACTCTCCCCCAGAGACTATCTCACTGTGCCTCAACCATGCTCTGCCTAGCGTCCTACCATTGAGTTTTGCCGACTGGATATAAATGTTATCGGGAGCGTAATTGTCGGCAACAATCGTAAAGGTTTTATTGCTTGGTAGGTTAATAGTAGCCTTGGGGAAGGTAGGCGAACCTATCACATAAGTGGGCAGACCCGGTGTCACGGGATAGAAGCCAAGCATCGAGAAGACCACAAAGGCACTAAGTCCTCCTCCGTCTTCATCTCCGGGAAGCCCCATCAAGTCACTACGGAACCAAGTACGACGCAGTTTGTGAATAAGTCGTTGCGTACGCCATGGTGCAGCAGCGTAAACATAGAGGTACGGGATATGCATACTTGGCTCATTACCCATCGTAAACTGCCCGACATTGCCCGTCTGGTCTGGCATCTGAGAGTAAAACTCCCACTTACTGCAACTAAGGGGCGTACGTAGTGTAGCGTCTAGATTACGGACGAAGTTATCATTCCCACCCATCAGATAGATGAGATCTGCGATATTGTGCTTGACGTCCCAACGATAAGTATAGGCATTATTCTCATCGTAGTAGTCCCTTGCTCCCAAACCTCCTGAGCGTTCGTAATCAAAGGGCTGTATAAACTTACCATCTTTATTACGTGGGTGGAAGAAACCCGTCTGATGATTATACAGCCTATGGTAGCCATAAGACAATCGTAGATACTGCTCTGCCTCATCGTCACGTCCTAGATGCTTGGCTAGTTCGCTCAGAGCCCAGTAGTCGTAGTAGGTAGCGAGCGACACAGCAACGGCTTGACGCTTCTCCCACTTCGTTACATAGGGGTAAGGCTCTTGCTCCCCGGGGTTGAGGGCAGGGAAATAGCCCTTCTCGTGGAAAAAGTCCGTTAGTTCTCTCTTGGGCATACGCGTCCAAGGCAATAGACTACGCTCGCTCAGTGTCTTTGCCGAGTAGTTGTACGCCTTATTAAGATCAAAGCCCGTAAGACCCTTGGCAAAAGCATCGGCAAAGACAGCGATAGCGTGGTTGCCATTCATACGGTGCGTATCGCCCGTTACCTCGGGAAAGGTAGCGAGCCAGCCCTCGGGCGTATTCTCTGCTTGTCGTAGATAACTTTGGAGGATATGCTGTTGCGTTTCGGGTGCTATGATGACACGCAAGGGGTGCGTTGCCAAGTAAGTATCCCATACCCAGTCATCAGTATAGTAGGGAATACCTTGGTCGGGTAGTACAGACTTCTTCTCTGCCGAGAAGTAATTACCGTCCTCCGATATGTTGATCATACGCTCGTAAGTACGATAGAGAGAAGTGTAAAATACCTGCTTCTCTTCCTCGCTACCTCCTTCGAGTTCGACTTTAGATAGGGCTTCGTTCCACTTGGCTCTACCTGCTTTGGCGACCATCTCTAGTTCGTAAGTCTGTATCTCACGCTCTACGTTTCGCTTCGCCTGCTCAACGCTGATATAAGAGATACCATAACGCAACTTGACCTGCTGCTCACCTTTTGGATATAGGAGAGCCACACTCTTGCCTAGGACACTATCGGGCTGCACCCTCAGTTTGCCACTTGCCTCCTCTCTAGTGGCTAAGGCTTGAGGCTCTTCACTACTCTCTAGGTATATATAGACACGCACCGAGTCGTTGAGTACCTCGTAGCCCGAGATACTCTTCCCTCGGGCTTTAAGTTCGCCTTGAGGCGTCGATAGCATCAGCCCCGACTGCTTAGTTTCATTGTCAAAGTCCAACTGATAGATAGCACTCTGATAACTCGGGGCATACGCCACCTCGATCTCTTCCTCGGGTAGATAGACGCTATACTTATAAGGCTTGGTATCCTCACGGTCGTACATATACGAGCGAATACTTGGTAATGAGTCTGGTACCCCACTAAAAGGACTAAGGGCAAATGCCGACGTACCTCGATGGCTCGTAAGGATCATCGGTAAGCCTGCTATGGTCTCGCCCGTATAATCACTACGATGAGGCGTAACACGCATCATACTATTGGGGAGATGGACGGTTGGGAAGGCTGGCATTAGGAGGTGACTAATGTTACCCATATAGGGATTAACATAGTCTACGGGATCCTTATCTATGACAAAGCCCTCACCGCTAGGGCTACACGCTCCCAAAGAGAGCGTTAGCGACAAGAGGAACGAGAAGTATTTTTTTGTCTGTGTCATACCTTGGGAAGAAGAAACCTCCCCAATCCCCTGTCAAAGGATTAGGGAGGCTGATGATTTTGTGATTATAAGGCTACTTACTTGCTACTCTCCTCGTAGAAGTACTGTGCAGCCATACGTAGTATATCAAATAGACGAGGTAGCACGTCGCCAAACTTATCAGACTCACATACGAGCGTCTCTCCGGCGAAGGTTATAGCATCTTCACGTAAGAGAGCCTTCGCAATCTTAATATCTTGTGTAACCTTGTTACAGAGGGCAAGAGCCTTATCGTTAGTTAGATTTTCGTACTGTGACAAAGGGAAGATAAGGTCTACCTTAAGGAAGTTTACATCGTCAGCCGTATCGGGGATTAGGTACGTAAGACCTTGATACTTCACGGCAAGGAAACCTTCCTCTACTTGTGGGGCATAACCCTCTGCTTTGAGCCACTCTAGGGCTCTGTCAATAACTTTCATATTCTAGTGTTTAATTATACATCTATGTGTGCAAAGATAAGCCTTTGTCTTTACAATCACAATAGAGCCAAGGCTAAGCGAGGGAAAGAGGTCGATCTGTACAAAAGGGACAGATAAGTAACAAGGGCTATGCGTCAAGGCGTGACGCTTATCCGTCAAGACGTGATTTTTATGCGTCAAGACTTGACGCTTATCCGCCAAGGCTTGATTTATAAGTATGATAAGGATCTCGTACACACCCCTCTAGAGGTAATATAAGCCTAGATGATAAACTATGCTTATCTTTGTCTTATGATTTTAAGGCGACTGCATATAATTAACTTCAAAAGTATTGCTACGGCAAGCCTAGAGTTATCCGACAAGGTGAACTGCATCGTTGGGCTTAATGGAATGGGTAAGACCAATATCCTCGATGCCCTGCATTACCTATCGTTTACTCGTAGCCATCTAGGCATTACCGATGCTCTTGCCGTAAAGCGAGGGAGTGAGGCTGCCATACTTGAGGGCCTATACAGCACTAGCGAGGGTGACGAGCGTCAGTTACTATTACAGATACGCCCCGGACATAGGAAAGTCCTCAAGAAAAACAAGAAAGAGTATTCACGACTCAGTGATCACATCGGGGCATTCCCCCTTTGCATTGTATCGCCCCAAGACTATCAACTCATACAAGGAGGAAGTGAGGAGCGTAGACGCTTTATGGATATGCAGTTATCACAGCAAGATAGTGTGTATATGAGTTCGCTGAGTCAATATCATAGCCTCCTAGAGCAGCGTAATAGTCTACTCAAAACTGATAATCCTAGCATCGCTCTCTTGGACGTCATCGACCTGCAACTAGATCGCTTAGCGACTTATATTTGGCAGAAGCGTCAAGACTTTGTTGAGGTGTTTATCCCATACTTCCAAGAGTACTACTCGGCAATAGCCACAGAGCAAGACACAGTGTCACTATGCTATACGAGTAGTCTACACGCTACGGCTGGTAAACTCTATGATACGCTCGTCGCCAACAGACAACGTGATCAGATCATCGGGCATACCCAAGTCGGCATACATCGTGATGATTTGGAGATGAGCCTCGGGGGCGAACTTATTCGTCGCGTCGGTAGTGAGGGACAGCGTAAGACCTACCTTATCAGTCTTAAACTCGCCCAGTATAAACTCCTAGCATCAAGCCAAAAGGAGCGTCCTATGCTCCTACTTGATGACATCTTTGACAAACTCGATGCAGAGCGAGTAAAGCGTATTATCGACTTGGTCGGGGGACAAGACTTCGGGCAAATCTTCCTTACCGATACCAATCGTAAATACCTAGATGAGATCGTACACAATTGGGGCAAAGAGTATAAACTCTTCGCAGTAGAGGCTGGCACAGTCAAGGAACTTGAGCATGAAAAGAAGTGAAACATTACAACTCTCCGAACTCATACGTAACTACCTAGGAGAAGAACCCGAGGTACACGAGCGTCTACTAGAGATCAAGGCTCTCGACTACCTACCTCAACTCCTCGGAGATATGAGTAAGTATGTCGCCGAGAGTAGCATTAAGGACGGAGTGATGTATATACGCTGTCACTCTGCCTCTGTCGCTAGGGGCATTATGCTTGCCAAAGTAGCCTATATCACTCGTATCAACGAGGCAATCAATGCCGCACTAATAAGAGATATTATAATCAAATAACAATAAAACTAAGCAACAACAATGAGTAACAACCTATACCTCGAGAAGGAGGAACAAATCGTACGTATGCTCAAGACTGTGTACGACCCCGAGATACCCGTCAATATATATGACCTTGGCTTGATATATGGTGTAGATATAGCCGATGACGGGCTCGTAACGATTACGATGACTTTGACAGCACCCAACTGTCCTGCCGCAGACTTTATTGTGGAGGATACTAGAGATAAAGTGATGTATGTCGAGGGCGTAACTGGCTGTAATATCGAACTAACCTTTGAGCCCGAGTGGAATAAAGATATGATGAGTGAGGAAGCCCTCCTCGAACTTGGATTTCTATAAAACATAGTGAGACGCTCCGTTTACTTTACCAGTGATGCTCATCTCGGCTCAGGATTTCATCAGGATCCTCTAGAGGTTGAGCGTAGACTCGTACGTTGGCTCGAGATGATACGCCAACGAGCGAAGGCTATATATTTCCTTGGGGATATCTTTGACTACTGGTTTGAGTATCGCAATGTAGTCCCTAGAGGCTATGTCCGTTTCCTAGGTAAGGTTGCCCAACTCGCAGACGAGGGCATAGAGATACACTTCTTTGCTGGTAATCACGACGTATGGTTTGCAGACTATATAGAGCAAGAGATCGGAGCAAAGATACACCACCATAGCGAGGAGATTAGGATAGAGGGGAAGGTCTTCCGTCTATCACACGGAGATGAGGAGTACAGGTCTGTATCTTGGATCAATGATGCATTGTATCGGATCTTCCGATCAAAAGTTGCACGTTGGTTATTCACTGGTATTCACCCACGTTGGACGGTAGGCTTCGCTATGGCGTGGAGTCTACATAGTCGCAAACAAGGACTTAAGCACAAGACGATCGGCGAGATACCACATGCTTATCACAACGAATACTTCGACATAGAGCAGGAGCACCTTGTACAAACGACCAAGCGATACCTAGATCTATATCCACAGGTAGATTACTACCTCTACGGGCATAGACATCTTATGCTTGACCTTGCCCTCAGGGGAGGCAAGCGTATGATGATACTCGGGGACTGGCTGACCTACAATAGTTATGCTGTATGGGACGGGGAATACCTCAGCCTAGAGCAATTTGAGGTCGAGTAAGCCCCGACTATGATCGAGGAGGAAGACCAAGACAGCGGTAAAGGCTATTGATCTGTCTATTCCAAATCTGTAGATTACTGTCGTAGTCCTCAGGATCACATTCGTCAAGAATGATGAGACTGAGGTCTTTTGTTATCTCGGACATCTCTAGTCGCAACTCAAAGCCACCCTCATCGTGCAACCAATCGAAACGTACACGTGAGTGAGTAGCCCTCATATAGATACGTGCTTGATCAGCACTCGTTGGGCTCCATGCAAAGGTGGCGATCTCTTTGTCGATACTTATCTTGGCGTCGATCCAGCAACTTAGGCCCTTGGCGGTAGAGAGCATAAGCCACACTTGGGTGGGTGATACCTTACCCAATGAGAACTCTAGTCGATATGTTTGGTGTGCCATAATACTAATCTGATAAATTGAACATTACAATCTAGCACAAATGCTCTTATCTGTATAGTGCGAAAGATACTAATAAATCTTGACACAACAACAATCACGTACATTATTTCTTATCTTTGCATTATAGATAAAGATAAATTATGAAACAGATACTATCCCTAGCCTATAATCTAGTACCCAATACAGACCTATCGGAGGAAGACGCACGTTTGGAGCGTGCCGCTGTAGAGATTGCCGAGCAAGCATACGCACCTTATAGTCGCTTCAGAGTGGGAGCAGCCGCTCTACTCGAGAATGGGGTTGTCGTGACCGGAAGCAACCAAGAGAATGCCGCCTATCCCTCGGGCTTGTGTGCAGAGCGTACAGCCTTGTTTTATGCTGGAGCACAATATCCCGATGTACCCGTTGTGGCACTGGCTGTCGTTGCCTTCAATAGTGAGGGGCGAGTGCAAACAATATCACCCTGCGGAGGCTGTCGTCAGGTATTGATGGAGACGGCTGTACGCTTCCGACCTTTCCGCATACTCTTATGCGGTGCAGAGAAGACCATTATTCTTGATGATTGCCGTAAACTTTTGCCTTTTGGCTTTGACGGCTCAGATTTATAGGGGAATATCCTAGTAGACTCCAATTGAGGACAAAAGGGCTGATTGACTCTTTTCCGAATAGGTAGTCTTAGCCTTACGCTCTCTCATCATACTCGGGATAGCGAGTTGGGGCTTCGTAGATGGCTTAGCCCAAAGTCCCACGACGAATGATGTTGGGTGTACTCCACACCCAACTTACACTTGACTTGGGGTACAAGTACGCTCGGTCTTGCTTGCTTCTTGAGTGTACATTTATCATCAGAGGATAGTCCTCTAGACCTCTCTGTTTCTGTACATTTAGTTGGCTACTTAGTACTTATCTCTTTAAGTCGTCCCGCTAATCTCATAGAGATACAATCACGATCATCAACAACTCACCTACAAACAAAGCATAACATCTATTCCTCCTTGACGCGATTGACCTCTATCGTATCAAGGGGAGATAGATGTCTTTTGAAGTGATCACAAACACCATTAAATCCACTAAGACCTAGCATTTAAGATCACCCGTTATACTCTTGAGCATTACAGAGTATATAGAGTATAACCTTATGGGATCGGTAACTCGATGTACATAATCCTACCTTGATAACCTATCCGTCAAGGCTTGGCACTTATCCGTCAAGACTTGATTTTTATGCGTCAAGGCTTGACGCATAAAAGCCAAGTCTTGATGCAGAGCAAGGCAAAGTAAGACGAGTATCTTGACGCTTGATCACAAAGCATCAAACAGAGCCTTTAGGGGCTTCTATACGGATATTCATTTATATCAATAGGGACGTTTTGTTATCTCTTCGCTATCCGACTAGAGAGCCAAATACGCCCCTACCCGAGTAATGCCCTAAGAGCAAGAGTGTAATCTTTACTTAGTGCTATGTTTATTCCGAGGGTTCATTAGTTAATGCTGTGCCGTACTTCGCTATGGGATTAGATGCGGTACCAAGAGTAAGCATTAGGCAAGGCTAAGAGTAGTCACGTACAATCTCTCTTAGTCTTACCTTTTGCCTAGACCCTCTATACTTGGGGGGTGACACAACTAGCGAGCCTTAGGTCAATCAGTATCGACAAAACTCGGCACTTACTAGGAGATAACAGGGCTTATTTGTATATTTGCAGTGCGATAAAAATCGTGCAGAAATACATTCACAGATAAACAAGCCGACAAAAGCCAAGAAATGAGTATCATCATTCTTCTAAGTTTCTTTGCCTATATCCTTGCTATCTTCGTCATCGCTAAGGTAAGAGGGGGACATACCAATAGTAACGATGCCTTTTACCTTGCAGGTAGGTCTACGCCGTGGTGGATCGTCGCTATCGGAATGATCGGAGATAGCATATCGGGTGTAACCTTTGTATCTGTTCCGGGTATGGTAGGGGACTCTAGTATGAGTTACATACAACTATGTATCGGCTTCTTCTTGGGTTATATTGCAGTTGCTTATATCCTACTACCACTTTATTATCGCCTGCAAGTAGTATCGATATATGAGTATTTGTTACAACGCTTCGGGAGGATAAGTTATAAGACGGGGGCAGTATTCTTTATCTTCTCCAAACTATTCGGGGCAGCAACCAAACTCTACCTAATTAGCCTTATCCTGCAAACATTAGCCTTTGAGGCTTGGGGAGTACCTTATCCGCTTACGGTTATCGGCTTAGTGGCCATAATATGGCTATATACTCGCCGTGGTGGTATGGGTACGATCATCTGGACAGACGTACTACAAACGCTCTGCCTTGTCGCAACCTTGGCTCTGATCATATACGAGGTATCGAGCCAACTAGGACTCAACTGCGAGGGCATCATCAAAACGGTAGGCTCTAGTCCATTACATCGGGTTTTCTTTTTTGACGACTGGCTTAGTTCGCAACACTTTGTCAAGCAAGTACTCAGTGGAGCCTTTATCGTCATCGTGATGACAGGGCTAGACCAAAATATGATGCAAAAAAACTTAAGTTGCCGTACGCTCAAAGAGTCACAGAAGAATATGCTCACCTATGGCTTTGGCTTTATCCCTCTTAATTATCTCTTCCTTGTCCTAGGTATTTTGCTACTCACCTACGCACAGACCAAGGGAATAAGCCTACCAGAACGAGGGGACGAGATACTCCCTTTCCTCGCCAGCCACGACCTAGGGACGGGTGTTGCAGTCCTATTTACTCTTGGGATCACTGCTGCCTCATTCTCCAATGCCGACTCTGCTCTCACGTCCCTTACGACCTCAACTTGTGTCGATCTGATGGATATGCGTGAGGACAATCCACGCTCAGAGCGTAGACGCGAATGGGTACACCTTGGTGTGTGTCTTGTCTTCGCCTTGATGGTACTATTTATCGGAGGGTTGCAGCAAAGTTCTATCCTTAATACCATTTTTGTCGCAGTATCCTATACGTATGGACCACTGCTCGGGTTGTACGCTTTCGGGCTAATGTTTAAGACCGAGATACAAGATCGTTATACACCCTATATCTGTGTAATAGCCCCTCTACTTAGTTACGCTGTTTCTGTAGGGCTAGGCGAACTAGGCTATAAAACAGGCTACGAATTATTGCTTCTCAACGGCTTAATTACGATGTTGGGCTTGTGGTTAATTCGTAAGCGATAGACGAATACATTTTAATGTCTAACTCAATAAATTATTAAACAATGAAACAAGAAACATCAGGAAAACGTAGCGTAGCGGTACGCTTCAAGCGTTTCTCTGGGAAGAGTTTTAGCACCTTCCACTCTATGCACCGTATTATCAATATCGGTGTCTTGGCTGGTATCACACTTAGCGCTGTCACACTACCCGAAGCATCGGCTCAACAGCGACGCAAGTACAAAGCACAGCCAACAGAAACCGAACTAGAAGAGGTAACAGTAACTGCCTCGAGGCTTACAACACCTATCAACAAGATTGCACGCCAAGTAACGGTCATATCACAAAAAGAGATCGCGTCCGCTCCCATTCGCAGTCTACAAGATCTGCTCGTATACTCTGCGGGCGTAGACGTGCAACAGAGAGGTGGACACGGCGTACAAGCGGACATCAGTATCCGTGGTGGTTCGTTTGATCAAAACGCAGTACTACTCAATGGAGTTAACCTCTCGAATGCAGAAACAGGTCATTTGAGTTATGACATTCCCATCAACCTATCTGATATAGAACGCATCGAGATCATTCACGGATCTAGCGGACTAATATACGGCTCTGCCGCTTTCTCAGGAGGTATCAACATCATCACCAAGAAAGATGCTCACGAGCGACTATATGCACAGATCACTTATGGGCAACACAAGAGCCACACAGTTGAGAGTAGAGCGACCTTTGCCACATCAAACTCTACTCACAGTATATCTATCGGTCATAAAGGAAGTGCTGGCTATACCGACAATACCGATTATCAAATACTCAATATATTAGGTCAAAGTAACTTCTTCTTTGGCGAACACAATAAGTTGCACCTCAACATCGGCTTCAACGACAAGGAATACGGTGCGAATGCATTCTATTCGCCCAAAGGTCCCAAGCAATACGAGGAGACGGATAACTTTGTCGCAAGCCTCAAGGGAGAGTTCGGCAACAACAAACTACGTATTGTACCTATTCTCTATTGGAATAGAACGCACGACGAGTATCATTGGGTACGTGGCACTGCCCTAAATCATCACAGAGCCGATAATATGGGAGCGAACCTAATCTTCTCGTATCGTTCTCTCCTTGGTACGACTTCTCTCGGTGGCGAATTAAGACGCGAAGATATCCTAAGCAACCGACTCGGCGAGGCTATTACAAAAGACCACGGCAAGTACAATAAGTATGGGACACGTACCAACGCAAGTATCAGTTTGGAGCATTCGTTTATGCTCGGTCATCGTTTCTCTGCATCGGTAGGGGCTCTCCTAAACCATAATACCCAACGAAAGGGTAAGTATGAGTTCTTACCCTCTCTAAGTGCCACTTATCGCCCATCAAACAATTGGGCTATATCGGCTGCGTGGAGCCAGAGTGTACGTATCCCAACCTTCATTGATTTGTACTACGTAGGTCCTGCACAGCAAGGGAATAGTAATATACAGGCTGAGCGTAGCCAGTCGCTCGAATTCACGACCAAGTATCGTACAGATGCTTTTGACGCTTATGTTACAGGTTTCGCTCTATGGGGCAAGGACATCATCGACTGGGTAAAACTTAATCCTACCGATGCTAAGTATCAATCGCACAATATCGGCTATCTCAACACATATGGTGTAGAGGCTGGTGTACGCATCAAACTAGGTGAATTAGTACCCGAATTAGGTCGAGGCAGCCAACTGCGACTAGACTACGCGCGTATGACACAGAAACACGACAGCCAGTCACTCTCTTCGCTCTACGTGATGCGTTATCTAAGGGATAAGTTTACGGCACGTCTAGACCTCGCTCTATCTCGTAATATCACGAGTTCGTGGAGTCTACGCTGGCAGAAGAGAATGGGTGAGTTCCAAACCGGAGTAGATGCAGCCAACAATCCTACATATAGCAACTATCCGAGTTTTGCAACACTAGATACCCGTTTTGACTATCAGCACAGCCTCAAATTAGGATTTAGTCTTAACCTCAACAATTTAACGAATACGCAGTACTTCGACTTTGCTGCAGTACATCAACCGGGCTTCTGGGCTAGCATAGGATTAACGTACAAA
>JBHAFI010000116.1:0-10134 GCA_041856045.1 Porphyromonas sp.
ACGTAGGAGTTCGACAATACCCTTGGGTGTTGCAGAGATAAAGCAGGGTAGACCGATACTCATACGCCCGACATTTATGGGGTGAAAGCCATCGACGTCCTTACGTGGATCTACCGCCTCAATGATCTTCTGCTCGTCAATATGCTTGGGAAGAGGTAACTGTACGATAAAACCCGTTACGTCTGCATCGTTATTCAGCCTGTGGATTGTCTCGAGCAATTCTGCTTCTGTTACATTATCCTCAAAACGTATCAGAGAGGAGCGGAAGCCCACCTCGGCACAAGTCTTGATCTTAGCAGCGACGTAAGTTTCACTACCTCCATCGTGCCCTACGAGTATAGCAACGAGGTGAGGTGCTGCCTTACCAGCTTTAACCATGGCTTCTACTTCTGCCGCAATTTCTTGTTTGATAGCAGCGCTGGTCGCTTTACCATCAAGGAGTTTGTAGGTACTCATAAGTTAGTATTTGATTGATTAGTTATGATGAAATCTATGTATAAAAGGCTCCTCCCTCAAACACAGAGGGAGAAGCCTTTGTAACTTAAATCTTAAAATCCAAAACGACCGCGTAGAGCCCCTAGATTAGGCATCTTTGGCATTTTGGGTAAGCCTCCTTTCATACCTTGGAATTGCTTCATTACCTTACGCATCTGCGTAAACTGATTGAGTAGTTTGTTTACATCAGCAACAGTAGTACCACTACCATCAGCAATACGCTTGCGACGACGAGCATCTATGATTGAGGGACGCTTACGTTCCTCTGGGGTCATGGAATAGATGATAGCCTCTATACTCTTGAATGCATTGTCATCTACATCAATATCTTTTATGGCTTTGCCAACTCCGGGGATCATCGAGGCTAGTTCCTTAAGGTTACCCATGCTCTTGATCTGTTGGATCTGACCCAAGAAGTCGTTGAAGTCAAATTGATCCTTGGCAATACGTTCCTCTAGTCGCTTTGCTTCGCGTTCGTCAAACTGCTGCTGTGCACGCTCAACAAGCGAAACAATATCTCCCATACCAAGGATACGATCTGCCATACGCTCGGGGTGGAACACATCGAGGGCGTCCATTTTCTCTCCTGTCCCGACGAACTTAATAGGTTTGTCTACGACAGAGCGAATAGAGATCGCTGCACCTCCTCTAGTGTCACCATCGAGTTTGGTAAGTACGACACCATCAAAGTCTAGGCGGTCATTAAACTCCTTGGCAGTATTCACCGCATCTTGACCCGTCATAGAGTCTACGACGAAGAGAGTCTCACTAGGCTTAATAGCAGTCTTAATCGCTGTGATCTCCTGCATCATTTGCTCGTCTATGGCAAGACGACCAGCAGTATCCACTATTACAGTATCACAGCCTTTACTCATTGCCTCTATGATACCACGCTTTGCAATCTCTACGGGATCTTTGCTGTTGAGATCGGAGTAAACAGGTACCGAGATTTGCTCTCCTAGTACGTGTAGTTGTTGTATCGCAGCGGGACGATATACGTCACAAGCAATAAGTAGGGGTTTGCGGTTGTGTTTGGTCTTCAGTAGGTGTGCGAGTTTACCACTCATGGTGGTCTTACCCGAACCTTGAAGCCCTGACATCAGAATAATAGCCGGATTACCCTTAAGGTTGATCTCTGTGGCCTTACCACCCATTAGGAGTGCAAGTTCGTCGTGAACGATCTTGACCATTAGTTCACTTGGTCGTACAGCGGTGAGTACGTTTTGTCCAAGTGATTTCTCCTTGATGGTCTCGGTAAATTTCTTGGCTACGTTGTAGTTTACGTCTGCTTCGATGAGAGCACGACGCACATCTTTGAGGGTCTCGGCAACGTTGAGTTCGGTAATTTTACCCTCCCCCTTGAGTATCTTAAAGGACCGTTCTAATCTTTCGCTTAAATTATCAAACATCGTCTTATACTATTTTATTTGTGGCAGAGTCTGGAAACACAACCTGTGGCCTGAAGCCTTGTGCCTCCTCATAAGTCATCCAAGCATAAGCCATTATAATAACAATGTCACCGGGCTGTACCAAGCGTGCTGCTGCTCCGTTAAGACATATCACACCCGACCCACGTTCGCCCGCGATGGTGTATGTCTCGAGTCTTGCTCCATTATTATTATCGACCACTTGTACACGCTCACCGGGTAAGATCCCAGCAGCATCCATTAGGTCTTGGTCAATCGTAATGCTCCCTACGTAATTGAGGTTTGCTTCGGTTACAGTGACTCTGTGTATCTTCGATTTAACGAGTTGTACTAACATTTCTTTTCTTGCGTTTCAGAGCAATCATCAATACTCTTATTCTTCTTCGTCTCTAGACTCGACGAGTGGTGCCTTATCGGTCCTGCGTAATACGAGTGCTGTACGTGCTGGGAGGTAAAGGCTCAACTTGCACTTATGGCAAGAACAGTCCTCGCAGTCACTATAATGCAGTACGCTTTGGTCAACGAGTCCATATCCACCAAATAGAGGATTGTCGGTATCCAAAACATTTTGATATATACCCTTTGGTAGATCTATTTTGTAGTCTGCAAAAGAGCGGTTGGGTGAGAAGTTATAGACGAAATATAAATCTCCGCGACTATAACAGAGTATCTGATCCTCCTCGTGCTGATAGTGTAGCACGGCATTCGTCTCGCTGAACGCTGCCTCTGCTTTGACAAGGCTAAGCATCGCTTTATCGAAGCACTCGAGGTCATTATATAATAGATCTGGATTGTTGGCTAGGCTCCATTGACGGCGTGCGTAATTATAACTCCACGAATTACCTTGACGTGGGAAGTCTATCCATTCGGGGTGACCAAACTCATTGCCCATAAAGTTGAGATAACCTCCATTTGTCGTCGATATAGTGGCTAGACGTATCATTTTGTGTAGTGCCACGGCCCTGTCGACAGATTGATTGCGATCTGCTCGTGCCATGTGCCAATACATATCACTATCTGCCATTCGGAAAATTAGCGTTTTATCCCCGACAAGAGCCTGATCATGGCTCTCGGCATAACTGATTGTACGCTCCTCGCATCTGCGGTTTGTCAGTTGATACCAAATCTCACCGACGCTCCAATGCTCATCTTGTTGCTCTTTGGTCAAACGCGTCCAAAAGTCGGGGATATTCATAGCGAGGCGATAATCAAAGCCAAAGCCTCCGTCCTCAAGTTTAGTCGCTAGCCCCGGCATACCACTTACTTCCTCGGCAATAGTTATAGCCTCGGGGCGTATTGTGTGTATCAGTTTATTGGCGATGGCCAAATATGCCATTGCATCGGCATCTTGATGTCCGTTGAAGTAGTCTGCGTATGTGTTGAATGTTTCTCCTAAGCCGTGGTTGTAGTATAGCATCGAAGATACGCCATCGAAGCGGAAGCCATCGAAATTAAACTCTTCGAGCCAATACTTACAGTTAGACAGCAAGAAGTGCATTACGTTGTTGCGTCCGTAATCGAAGCATAAAGAGTCCCAAGCCGGGTGTTCGCCTCGTTGTCCTTCGTGGAAGTAGAGTGTGCGTGTACCATCATAACGAGCAAGACCCTCTACTTCGTTTTTGACTGCGTGGCTATGCACGAGATCCATAATAACACGTAAGCCTAGACGATGTGCTTCGTCGATTAGGGCTTTAAGTTCTTCGGGAGTCCCGAAGCGACTACTCGGAGCAAAGAAACTAGATACGTGATAACCAAACGAACCATAATAAGGGTGCTCCTGTATTGCCATTAGTTGGATTGCATTGTATCCTAATGAGGCTATACGTGGGAGTATCTGCTCTCGGAACTCGTTGTACGTAGACACTTTGCCCTCCTCACTACTCATGCCGATATGGCACTCATAGATCATAAGTGGCTTATCGCTGGCTTTGGGACGATCGTATGTCCAGCCGTAAGTAGGTGTTTCCCATACTTGAGCACTAAAAATGCCCGTATTGGGGTCTTGTACTACTCTGCGTGCATAGGCAGGGATACGCTCTCCACAGCCTCCGATCCACTTGACGAATAATTTATAGTGTTGCCCGTGTTCTAATGCTTTGTCGGATAATTGTATTTCCCAGTCGCCGTAGTCGTTGATACGCTTAAGTTGATATACGGGCATTATCTGCCAGTCATTAAAATCACCTAAGAGATACACCTCGGTCGCCGCGGGCAATAATTCTCTTAAAATCCAAGATCCACGACTATCACGGTGCAATCCATAATAGTGGTGAGCATTGGCGAAATCAACAAGAGAGATATCCCCACCCAATGTAAGGGAACGCTCACGGTTGTAAGTATATTCATTGCGTCGTTTAATACGCTCTTCGTACGGCTTTAGCCAAGGATCATTTTCCGTCAATCTCATTATAAAGTTGGAGATATAGTTATTTGTAATTCAAGGTCAAATATACTCAAATATCCACAATCGGCAATAATGGGGCTATCTACGTGTCTGCGTTGGTGTACGAGAGAGAGTACTTTTTATCGTGGGCTTATGGCTCTAGAATTGCCTCAAGATAAGGCCGAGATAAGATACTCGCTAGACTTGAACTAGATGTTCGTAAAAAAAGTTCTACAACTTTCTGCAAAATGATCTAGATTATTTTGTCGATTTATCTAGATTATTTCATCGATTCTTCTAGATCTTTTTCTCGTTTCTTCTAGTATATCTTGATCGCTTAATTGGTATGTTGGGGTGATGAGGTGGTAATGATATGCTCTATAACAATGAATTTATCTATGTCCTAATAATTTTCTCTTGTTTTAGTGCTGTTTAATGAATATAAAGTTGTTGTTGTCTTATTTGTTTAGTATATTGATTTCTAGTTATATATTGTTGCGTTTATATTTTTCTTCCCTCTAGGTCTGTGTGATTTTTATGTCAAGGTCTTGTCGTTATGAAATATAGGTTTGTATATTTACGCTCGAACACTAGTTTACCTAGTGTCTATTTGTTATCGATCATCTTTTAATTGTAACACAACTGTTATGTCAATGAAAAACTATCCTAATCAGTCCCCACGCCTTGCTCGGGGAAAAGGACTAAGGCGAACACTTTGCCTTGGGTTATTGGCTTCATTTATTTTGCCTTGTGCTTATGCTTATTCATCTCAAGGGTATCACCTTACAGGGGTACTACCAGCAACAACATCATCAGAAGGTAAGCACAATCGCATCTCGGGACTTGTCATTGATGCCAAGACAGGAGAGCCTATCATCGGTGCAAATGTCTTGATCAAAGGCACAACGCATGGAGCCATTACCGATATTGATGGTAAGTTTGTCATCAATCACTCGGTGCAAGACGGAGCGACGCTCGTAGTGTCTTATGTGGGGTATGTATCTCAAGAGGTAAAAGTCGCAGGAGCAACGCTCAAGATCTCTCTACGTGAAGATGCACAGAGCCTAGAGGAACTTGTTGTCGTGGGATATACTACGCAGAAAAAAGAGAGCCTAACGGGTGCTATCTCGAGTATCAAAAGCGAGAAACTCAAAGGGCTTACATCTCCCTCGGTTGAGAACCTGCTTAATGGTAAAGCACCAGGCGTATATGTAGCCCCAGGATCGGGACAGCCCGGAGCCTCGGGGGCTGTAGTTATACGAGGACAAGCAACTCTTAATGGGACAACAGCACCTCTTTGGGTAATAGATGGCGTTATCGTTGGTAGTGCAGCGGGGCAACTCAACCCTGCCGACATCGAGACGATGACTATTCTTAAGGACGCTGCATCTACGGCGATTTATGGTTCGCAAGGTGCCAATGGGGTGATCGTCGTAACGACTAAGAGTGGCCGATCGGGTAGTATGAGCGTTCAGGTAGATATGAAGGCTGGTATCAGTCGCCTAAATAATGGTAATCTGCGTATGATGAATGGGGCAGAGTTGTACGATTACTATGCTTCATTTGCCAATGCAGATAAAATCGTATTCTCGAGATGGAATAAAGATCTACGACAGAGTAATTTTGATTGGTGGGATTTGGCGACACAGACTGGGATTGCTCAAGACTACAATGTGTCTATCCAAGGAGGTAGTGATAAGTTGTCGGGGATCTTCTCGGTCGGATACTACGACGAGAAAGGTGCTGTCAAGGGATATGATTACTCTCGTTATAACCTAAGATCAAAGATAAACTTCCGTCCTTACTCGTGGCTTACGGTCAAGCCCTCTGTCAATGCAGCAGTACGTAAGGTTGATGACCGCCAATACTCTGTTGGGGCTATGTACTCGATGCTCCCTTGGGACTCCCCATATGATGATGAGGGTAACCTTGTTCCCAATCGTTATAGTGGTTGGGTAAACTCTCAAGCCAACAACTATCTCAATGATTTGCAGTGGAACTACAGCGATAGCAAACACTATGAGTTTATGGGGAACCTTGACTTTGACATACGTATTAGTGATTGGCTGACTTTTGCCTCGGTAAATAATGTCAAGTATACGCAGTCTTCCGATCATGCTTATGTAGATCCTCGCTCGGTGGGTGGTCTTAGTGTCAAAGGACGTATTATCGAGTGGAGAGATGAGATGATACGCAGGTATACCAACCAAAAACTATTGTTTAATAAGTCTTGGAATAAGCATAGTCTTAATGGTCTCTTAGCATACGAGTTTAATGATTACTACTACAAGTCACTTGATGTTAGTGGTATCGGTCTGATACCGGGCTTTGAGGTCTTGGATATTGTCTCAAAGCCAGAGAAGACCAGAGGAGGTATAAGCGAGTGGGCTGTCCAATCGTACTTTACGAGTTGGAAGTATGCTTATGATAATAGATACTTCCTAGAGGGATCTCTACGTCGTGATGGAGCATCAAATTTTGGAGATAATGCCAAGTATGGTAACTTCTTCTCTATATCGGCTGCTTGGTCTATCAATAGAGAGTCTTGGTTTCGTGTAGATTGGATCAACAATCTTAAACTGAGAGCCTCTTACGGATCTCTAGGTAATCGTCCCTCGGCTCTCTATCCACAGTATGATCTGTACTCTGTGTCTGCCGTTTATAACGAGCAGTCTGGAGCCCTCATCAGTCAGATAGGTAACAAAGATCTTACATGGGAACAGACCTATACGACAGGTGTAGGTGTAGACTTTGCAGCCTTTGACAATAGACTTCGTTTGACGCTTGATTTGTATTCAAAAGAGACTGATAATATCCTGTATCACGTACCTATTACAGGTCTTACAGGGGTTACTGCTATGTGGCGTAATATAGGTAAAATGCAGAATAAAGGTCTAGAGTTGGCTCTCGGTGTAGACATCATTAGGAATAAAGATTGGTATTGGGGTATTGAGGCTAACTTAGGTCTAAATCGCAATAAACTAACAGATATTTACCGACAAAAAGACACTGCAGGAAATATGGTTGCCAAGCCTGTTATTATCTCTGATGGTCTAGGTGTTGCAGGTTCTGCCAATATGCTTCTAGAGATTGGTGAGCCCATTGATACCTATTATATAAGAGAGTGGGCAGGTGTGAATAGTACTACAGGAGCCCCTATGTGGTACACCGATGGAGCAAATGGAGAGCGTATCACTACGAGTAAGTATGCAGAGGCCAAGGTGTATAAAGTTGGCTCTCGCTCTCCTAAGATGTTTGGTGGGTTTACGACTAATGCGAGTTGGAAGCGACTAGATCTAACGGCTACCTTCGGCTACTCTATCGGAGGACATATCTATAACTACTCGAGACAAGAGTACGACTCTGATGGTACCTACAGCGATCGTAATCAGATGGCACTGCAAGCCGGTTGGTCGCGTTGGCAAAAAGAGGGAGATATAGCCACACACCCAGTTGCGAAGTACAACAACCAAGATAAGGGTAACGGCACATCGTCACGTTATCTTGAGGACGCAAGTTTCTTTAAGTTGAGATCTGTTACACTAGGTTATAATTTTGATCTTCAGAAGTACGGACTCAAAAATGCCCGATTGTTTGTTACGGGAGAGAATTTGTTTACGCTTACCGACTACTCGGGTGTAGATCCAGAACTACCAGCCTCTAATAATAGCGTAATGGGTTCTGCCGGTCCTGCGGTTTATCCATCTGTTCGCAAAGTGATGTTTGGCTTAAATCTGACCTTCTAATAGATTTGTACGACAATGAAAAATATATTTGCACTCATTGCTGCAGGATTATTCCTTGGGGCCTGTAGTATAGATAGAGAACCATACGGCGCAATGTCGTCGGATAAAATCAAGGGTAACCCCGATACATCTCTAGAGCCTCTCCTCAATGGCACGTATGCTCAACTCAAGGCTTGGGCAGATCCTATGCACAGATGCGGAGAGTATGCCGGGGACAATATGATGATAAGAGGATCATCGACAGACCACTTCTATGAGTTCATCTCGTTTGCACGCACACCCAACAACAACCGTTTGCAAAGTTATTGGGATAATGCTTACAAAGCGATCGCACAAGCCTCCAATATCATTAACCTCATTCCAGAGGGAAAGGGGGCGAGTATCGACAATAAACTAGGGGAGTGCTATTATATAAGAGGACTTATGTACTTCTATCTAGTACGTACCTATGGTAAGCCTTATTACCAGTCGCCAGAGAGTAATCTTGGCGTTCCGATCGTAAATGGTACTCCAGAGGATATAGGCCCCAATATGCAATTGCCCGATCGCTCAACAGTGGCACAGACTTATGAGCAAGTGATCAGTGATCTCAAAAAAGCCGAGAGTCTGCTCACAGAGAACAAAGGTCCGGGTTATGCCTCAAAGGGTGCGGCTCAAGCCCTTCTCTCGCGCGTATTCTTGTATATGAGCGGTACCTATGATCAGCCCAATAGTCAGTATGCACAGCAAGCGGTGGAGTATGCTACCAAGGTTATAGACTCTGGGGTGTATAGTCTGTTGCCGAGAGATGCCTTTATGAAGTATCCTACTTTTGCTCCAGAGAGTAATAAGGAGAGTATCTTCGTTGTACGTCGTAGAGCCTCGGAATTCTCGGGCTGGGACCATTACTACGGAGTAGGTGGTATGTATGCCAATATCGGTGGTATGGGCTGGGGCGAAATGTTTGCAAGTGCTAAGTATATAGCCCTCCTCAACGAAACAGGACGTAATGACTGGAGACCCGACTCATACAAGATCGTCGATGCTCGTGCTGCTTTTATTGAGCCTGTATATGAGCGAGATAAAACGACTGGAGCCTATACTAGCGTTTTTCGTTTCATCAAAAAGGATAGCGAGACAACTCTAAATTATCTACAACTTCCCATTACGGAACGTAGTGGCAGTGTGATTAAGGTAAGTGAGACCAAAGACGGGACTACTACAACCTACACATTGACTCCTGTTAAAGAGAGCGAAGAGCGGTACTCTATTGTCTATAACAATACGACCTATGAAGGATATATCGATTATCGCATCAAATTAAATAGAGTGTATCCAGAGTTCTACATCTCAAAATGCTCTCGAGAGACAGAGAACTCACACTTACACTCCCCCGTAATCAGCCGTTTGGGAGAGGTTTACCTCAATCGAGCAGAGGCATACGCCAAACTCTCAAACTATACTGCGGCTTTGGAGGACCTCAATAAAGTACGTACTCGCTCTATCGAGAATGGGGCGTATTCTAGTCTTGACGCAAGTAATGCATCGGATCTTATTGACAAAGAGCGTCAATTGGAGTTGGCATTTCAGGCTGAGCGTAGTTATGATGTCTTTCGTAATGGGAAAGCCCTTACTCGTCAATATCCGGGACCTCACAATCAGTTTGAGAGCATACCAGCCACAGACTATCGTGTGATATTCTATATACCACAGAGAGCCATAGATGCTTATCCCGGTGTCCTAACGCAAAATCCAACGAAGAACTAAGGTTATTCTTGCTATGTTCAATAGGGTGTCGTAGACTTATTCTACGACACCCTATTGAATTTGTGAGTCCTTACGATTATAAATGTTATACTTTCTGGGCTTTATCTAAATAGACCTTGTGATAAATGCCCAAAGGGGGGCGAGATTGCAAACACATTACGTTGGTAGTTGGAGATTGAGATTATTGAGGGTTTATACCATTAGTGTCCTAAAAGCTGATTGGAGTTAAAAGACAAGGAGAGGCACTGGGAAGTGCCTCTCCTTGCTTACATTATCAGAGACGCTAAGGTAAATTATCGTACCTTTAGCCTATTCAACAAAAAAAACTCTGATGAGT
>JBHAFI010000117.1:0-4255 GCA_041856045.1 Porphyromonas sp.
ACCCTTCCCAGGTCCCGGACTTGGTATCCGCATTATTGGCGAGATCACCGAGGATAAGATCGAGATATTACAGAATGCTGACGACATCTATATGTCCCTAATGAGAGAATGGGGCTTATACGATAATGTATGGCAGGCTGGTGCAATACTCTTGCCTATCAAGAGCGTAGGTGTAATGGGAGATGAGCGTACGTATGAATATACGATTGCCCTACGTGCCGTCACGAGTATGGACGCTATGAGTGCCGACTGGGCACATTTGCCTTATGAGTTCCTCGCCAAAGTAAGTAATGAGATCATCAATAAGGTGCGAGGCGTAAACCGTGTAGTTTATGATATCTCCTCAAAACCACCCAGCACGATTGAGTGGGAGTAATTAACCAATAAACAATCCTAAGGCTCCTCGCTATGTGGGTGGTTCGTTATCGACGGCACGCTCCCTAGTTGAGGGGCTTTATTACTATCAAATAGAACGAAAGAAGAATGTCTAAGCATCAAGCGACTGGTAAGAAAGTTACCACACGTCGCCTACTCGAGATGAAGCGTCAGCAAGAACCTATTGCTATGCTTACAGCCTATGACTACACCATGGCTCGTCTTGTAGATACTGCCGGTGTAGATATGATACTTGTTGGGGACTCGGCTGCCAATGTCATGGCGGGGCACTCGACAACGCTACCTATTACCCTCGACCAAATGATTTATCACGGAGCCAGTGTCGTGCGTGGTGTTGAGCGTGCTATGGTCATTGTTGATATGCCCTTTGGTTCGTATCAATCGAACCCTCAAGAGGCTGTTGCCAACGCTATACGTATTATGAAAGAAACAGGAGCCGATGGTGTGAAACTAGAGGGCGGAGAGAGTATTGCCGAGGCGATACGTATGATCGTACAAGCGGGTATCCCTGTCGTGGGGCATTTGGGACTAACGCCACAGAGTGTATTCCAGTTTGGGGGCTTTGGGCTTAGAGCCAAGGAAGAGGCAGAGGCACAGAAACTTCTTGAGGAGACGAAACTCCTAGAGCGTCTAGGTGTCTGTGCTATTGTCCTTGAGAAGATCCCTGCACAACTAGCCTCGATTGCTAGTCGTAGCGTCGCAGTACCGATTATCGGTATTGGGGCTGGTGTCGATGTTGATGGGCAGGTCTTAGTCCTACAAGATGCTCTAGGAATGGACGAGAGTTTCAAGCCTAAGTTTGTACGTCGTTTTGCACTCCTTGGTCAGGTTATAACATCTGCACTGGGCTCTTATGTAGAGGCTGTTAAGGACAAGAGTTTCCCTGGTATTGAAGAGTCTTATTAAGCAACAAGAGTAACTAATAAACACAATAACCCTAAACTAACACAATAGTCATGAGTATGATAGAGTCCCTCGGTCTTAATGACTTTGTCACGTGGTGCGACTATATTGGCACCTTTGCCTTTGCCATTAGTGGTATCCGCCATGCTGCTGCTAAGGGCTTCGACTGGTTTGGAGCATACGTTGTTGGTATGGTAACAGCCGTTGGCGGTGGTACGCTTAGAGATATAATGATCAATGTCCCTCCTTTTTGGTTACAGCAGTCTTCGTATCTCATCGTTACAGGCTTAGCCTTGTTGTTTACGATCGTCTTCCGTAAGCAGGTTGTAAAGGCTAATCACTCGCTCTTCTTTTTCGACTCTGTAGGTCTAGGATTATTCGTTGTTGTGGGTATGGCGAAAACCCTTGGAGCAGACTTCCCTTGGTGGTGTGCCATCATAATGGGGACTATTACGGGTAGTTTCGGAGGGCTTATACGGGATATTCTGATCAATGAGGTACCTCTGATTTTTCGCAAAGATGTGTACGCGACCGCTTGTATCTTTGGTGGACTAACCTACACTGCTCTGATGTGGTGGACAGACCTTAGTATCTCGTGGGTACAGTTTATTGCTGCGGTTTCGGTACTTCTTATTCGCTTTTTGGCTGTGATTTTCGGTTTGAGTATTCCGAGTTTCAAACCTCAAGAGGAGGAGGTTTAGACTATCCCGCGTATCTAGTACGAACACGTTTAGTTCGCTCTAACTCCTTAATCCCCCGAGCGTAGATAAGTTATCTACACTCGGGGGATTATCTATGGCGACAATTGCGTGTTTGTATTCTAAGCATCTTGTTAGGAATGATTGGCTTAGGTTGTACCCTATCTTGTTCTTGTACGGCTCAAACTTTTGACGCTCCCGAGGTGGCGACTTTGCAAACTCCCGACAACAACAGATTGTAATAGACACTTGTCCTTGGGAGGTGTTATACCCGAGTATTATTCTCTCTGTATTCCTAGAGTAGGGAAATAGTGCTAAAGATCTAATCTCAATCTGAAGAGCGTGTCTTGACGGATAAAAATCAAGTCTTGATTTTTATCCGTCAAGACGTGATTTATAAGCGTCACGTCTTGACGCATAGATTGATCTGCTATCCTTGGATTTTTTTTCGTGTTGAGAGTATATCATTTGTTTTAGGTTATCTATGTGATTATTCGTATTTTGTGATTGTTTTGCAGGTTGATTACGGTGGCGTATCGCAAGGCTTGGAGTACAATAATCGGTATGGCTCAAGTTTTTTTGTTGCTACCCTAAACAAAAGTCCCTTACCTATGGTTTCATCTAAGTATCCGAGGGGTAGCGTGTGGCAAGGGGCTGCACAAGAGTCCCCTTGCTAAAATTATTTCAATTGAAGACATTTTCAGAATTAGGGCTTATCGCCCCCATTTGTCAAGCAGTAACAGAACTTGGCTACGAACAACCTATGCCTGTACAAGAGGCTGTAATCCCTTACCTACTTGGAGATCCAATAGACCTAGTGGCTCTAGCACAGACAGGGACAGGTAAGACGGCTGCCTTTGGCTTGCCTCTTCTACACAAGTTGGCACAGATAGAGAATACTAGCGGACAGCCTAAGGCATTAGTCCTCTGCCCGACTAGAGAACTATGCCTACAAATAGCCGATGACCTTGCAGAGTATAGTAAGTATTTGAGCAACGTGCGTATATTACCTGTCTATGGCGGAAGTAGTATCGAGGCTCAGATACGTGTACTCAAACGTGGTGTGGAGGTCGTTGTGGCTACTCCGGGACGACTAATAGACTTGATGGAACGAGGTGTAGCCCGTCTTGACGAGATACAGACTGTAGTCCTTGACGAGGCGGACGAGATGCTTAATATGGGCTTTACCGAGAGTATCGAGAGCATCTTATCAGCAGTGCCTCGTGAGCGTCACTTACTACTCTTTTCAGCAACAATGCCCCGTGAGGTCGCAAATATTGCTAAGCGTTATTTGACCAATCCGCAAGAGATCGTTGTAGGGAATAAGAATGAGGGGAATGCCAACATTAAGCATATCTACTACATGGTATCGGCTAAGCACAAATACCTCGCCCTTAAGCGTATTGCCGACTACTACCCTAATATATATGGTATTGTCTTCTGTCGTACACGTAAAGAAACACAGGAGATCGCAGATGCTCTCATTAAGGACGGATATAATGCCGACTCACTACATGGTGAATTGAGCCAAGCCCAGCGTGACTATGTGATGCAGAAGTTTCGCATTCGCAACCTACAAATACTTGTTGCAACCGATGTAGCGGCTCGTGGTCTTGATGTTAATGATTTGACGCACGTTATTCACTATGGTTTGCCCGATGATATTGCAAGTTTTACGCACCGCTCGGGACGTACTGCTCGTGCAGGTAAGACAGGTTTGTCTATTGCCATCTGCCATAGTAGAGAACGAGGCAAATTGAGAGAGATCGAGAAGATCGTCAATGCTAAGATTGAGCGTGTCAAGATACCTAGTGGTCAAGCCATATGCGAGAAGCAACTCTTTAACCTTGCAGATCGCTTGGAGAGAGTCGATCTAGCAGAGGACGCTACACTCGAGAGTATTATGCCGACCATTATGCATAAACTTGATTGGCTAGATAAGGAAGAGTTACTTCGCCGTCTGATGCTGATGGAGTTCCGTCGTTTGCTCGACTACTATGAGTCTGTCGAGGAGATTGATGAGGCGGACGATCGTAGTAATCGCGAGAAAGGCGAGAGTGATGGGTCGAAGCGTAGCCGTCAAGCAGAGGAGGGAATGACACGTCTATTCATCAACTTTGGTAAGGTTGATAAGATGTTCCCCAACAAACTAATCGAACTCATAAACAAGTGCGTACCGGGTCGTGTTAAGGTCGGTAAGATCGATCTCTTGCAGAAGTTCTCATTCTTTGAGGTGGCAGAGGAAGATGCACACGATG
>JBHAFI010000118.1:0-23495 GCA_041856045.1 Porphyromonas sp.
AAATCTAATAGCGGGATTAATTGCCTATCAGACCTTG
The DNA here is from genome assembly GCA_041856045.1 of Porphyromonas sp. Classification (GTDB taxonomy): domain Bacteria; phylum Bacteroidota; class Bacteroidia; order Bacteroidales; family Porphyromonadaceae; genus Porphyromonas. The sequence goes on from JBHAFI010000118.1 coordinate 38, forward strand.
GAGAAGAAACCCTCTCTTAACCTGGAACACATAGACTCTGAACTTGTATCTGCCTAAAAATTATACCGAACTCAGATATATTAGGTCTTTGAGCCAATACATCGACTGCTTGGCTACCATTAAACTCGCTCCTAAAGGTTGTATCCTTGGTCTGAGTCCATGTCTCATACTCTCTAGCATAGTTCCCTTTATACATCTCATTACGAGCCTCAAAGGGGGCTATCTTATCTTTTTTATTTGCGTATATACTAGCAATCTCGGCTCTCCTCTCGGTTACAGAGGCAGCAAGTAAGCCTAAGCAAAATACAAGCACCATTGAGCCTCCAAATATCGCCCAACTTTGCCATGGCTTCAGGGTACGTTTACCGTTCATAAGTGATGTTTTTGAGGGGTTTAGATAATTCTATCGTTGAGATGCTCCTGCAACCAAGTAGGTACGGGAGACTTGGGATAAGGGATAATCGCATCGGGAGTAGATGACAGACTAGTCTTACCGGTATGTGGCACCTCTCGGTGACAATCCCAGCACGCGCGATCATCTCCATGTTTAATGTCTTGGCTGGTGAGATGTCCTGTACGGACAAACTCCTGATTGAGTTGGCTATGACAGCGTACGCAGTTGGCATAGATCACGGCCTGTGCCTCTGGGATCGCCTGCATACGTTGTGGCTCCCCACGGAGTGTAAAGACAGTAGAGTGTCGCAAACCATCAGTTGCCTTAAACATATACTTAGCCAAGATACTCGTATGTGGTACGTGGCAATCGTTACAGGTGGCTACCGAGGCATGAGAACTATGTTGCCATGTCGCATAGTAAGGCCCCATGACGTGGCAATTGATACACACTTCTGGGTCATCACTGAGATAACTATAGGCTTTTGAGATATAAACAAGGTAAGCGGACAAGCCCACAAAGCCTCCCGATATTACCATAGCTAATATCTGCGAGCGAAGCGAAGGAAAGAGTCTAGTTAAGACCCGAGTCCAACAATTTAAGAGTCTACTCATATATCACTACAGATAAATCACTACGACAAAGATATACAATAAAATTAAAAAACAACATAAGTTTAAGTACCCGTTATCTTAATAATCAAAGTCGCCTATTACAAACATTTACTTATCATCAATTACGCCAATAACCAGTAAGGACTACTAGGAGAGATAATGCCCCGAGGACAAAGATAAATAAGCCGACACCCCACTCGCCAATAAGTGGTTCGTAGAGGCGACCCGTATGTATCTCTAGAGCATACTGCCAGAGTGAATAGGGCATATCCTTGAGTGCGGGAGCCTGCTCAACTAAGGTGTAAGGCATAGGAGCCTTATCGGGACTTATAGACATAGCACCTCGATCGTAAGAGAATAAGTCTACACGATCACCTTCGCTAGAGATGAAGCCACTGACCATAAGACAACTCGTAGGTCGAGTGCGTACCGAGGGGTCTACCTCCTCCATACTAGGATAAGTCCAGATCTTACCTAGACTATCATTCCCCAAGAAAAGCCCCGAGAACGAACCGATCAACCATTCGTCTGCTCCCCTCTGATGCATCAGATTGATCCCCATCGGACTTACACTTGGTTGTATCCTCCACCTATAAGGCATCTCTTGCCACGACTTCAGTCGATAGAAGCCCTCAGTTGTCGATAAGAGCCATTCTCCCTTATACGCATCATAACGCAAAGCCCTTAGTCGATCCTGCCAAGGGTTATCGCTCGATAGATGGCTTATACTCCAAGGCTTGAGTCGCGTCATTACAAGCGGGATCATCAGAGGGGGACGCAGTAACCAACCCGTAACCAAGACAAATAGGATCGGCACTATAAGCCATCGTCCCAGCAAACGATGCAGTCGGTACTGCTGTCCTAGTGCTTGTGCAAGGCGACGACGCTTCTCCTTGCTCGCTCCTCGCCTTTGGTTGAGGTAGGAGCGAATGCTGGTGTAGAATATCCCCGTAAGGCTCAATAGCATCACGACAATACCTATCGCATCGACCACGAGTTGCCCTATTGTCCCCAGATACTCACCGCTGTGTAATGCCCACACCAAACGAAAGAGCGATACACGAGCCGTATAGTCACTCGGGGCGATCAACTCATAGGTTTGCCATCGTGGCAAGGCGGATATGTCCGTAACAAAAACGTGCGAACGACTCATCAGCACAAGGCTATCCCCTTGCATATGTAAGTCCACAAACCTCGACCCTCGCCTATCGGGGCTAGGCACCTCTACCCAACTCGTCCCCTCACGGCGAAATAGTGCGTACTGCGTTGCCAGCCATAGCCCTCCTTGATGGCTCTGCATAGCCACGACCTTACGCTCATCTATCCCTGTCGGCAAGCCCTCATTTGCCGATAGGCTACGCTCCTCTTTAGCAAGCCTAGGAGCCTGCCATACCCCAGCCTGACCATAGATATAATACTGCCCTTGATGTCCTACAATACCTCGGGCAGAAGCATTATTCCAGTTCTCGATGCGATAGTGCTTGGGGAGTAAGTAGGCGGGAACGTTAGTGCCCATAAGGAGTTCACGGTGGTTCAATAAGATCCCCGAGAGTGCAGAGAAGAAGAGGACTAAGCACAGAGGGATACCAATCCAGCGGTGTAATTGCTTGGCTGTGGGACTTTTCAATTTCATTGTTTCATTATCAAAGTTGAGAGATGTGGCAAATATACGACAATACTCTCTATCTCCTATTAGTACGGGGCTATACACCCTAGCGAAGCCCAGCACACAAGTAAAGTGTACATTAGTATACATAGTATGTATACTCGAGTATACATTATATGTACACAGCAGTATACATATAGTGTATACAAATGAGCCGTAAGCATTACGCCCCTAGAGGGAAAGCGTTCGTGGCAAATGAGCCGTAAGCATTACGCCCCTAGAGGGTAAGCGTTTGCGACAAATGAGCCGTAAGTATTACAATCCTAGAGGGCAAGCGTTCGCGACAAATGAGCCATAAGTAGTACACCCCTAGAGGGCAAGCGTTTGCGATAAATGAGCCGTAAGTAGTACACCCCTAGAGGGCAAGCGTTCGTGACAAATGAGCCGTAACAATCCCCTGCCCACAAGGGATATAAAAGAAGTACTCCTCCATAAGAGCAATTGTCTTATGGAGGAGTACCGATGTATCTGTGCCGTTCCTAGAAGGCTCCCGGAGGAGGACCACCGGGACCACGAGTATTCGTCTGCTTCATATCTGCTGCCGAAGCATTCCCACTGAAACTATTGAACTTATATATGAAGTGCAACATCGCATAACGCCCGATGATATTCGTCTCCTGCGAACTAATAGCCAAAGCCGAAACGTTGCGGAAGACATTACGCTGCTCTGCTAGCAAATCGTAGACCTTAAATCGGATCGTTGCAGCCTTATTCTTGAGGAAACTATACGACAAACTAAGGTTCACAAGAGTCTGATCAAAGTTGTACCCACTAGCGTAACCTGTCGTCGTCGTATAACGTACTTGGCTCTCAAACGAGAGGTTTAGTGGGAGTGTAAGGTTCGTATCCCAGTGTATGCCGTAGTCATTAGTTGCAGATGTGCTCAAGGTAGAGAGTGTATTACGTACATTACTATACGACCATATTCCCTTGAGGCTAGTATCTAGCATACCATAGCGATAGGCGAGCGTCAATTCCTCTTGTAGGTTGAGCGTCTTGGATACGTTACGATCATTGTTACTGAAGCCTACACTATTGGCGTAACTATTGCGTGAGCCAACACGGAGGGAGAAACGCTTACCCGGTAGTGGCGTCGTATAGAAGCCACCGAGCGAAGCACTCCAGTTGCCGTTTACGTTGTCATAACTATAAGTACGTATGCCCGTAGTCGTATCGTACGATGAGCGTGAAACGATGTTGTTCTCCGTCAAACTAAGCATCGTAAATAGGTTGAGCGAACTTTGTTTCTCCGACGAGAAAATACTCATACGACCCATTAGATTGTGTCTGAAGCCCGGAAGCAAATTCTCGTTACCCACGTACTGGACAAGTGGGTTCGTATTGTCGCTAATAGGTGAGAGTTGGGCAACCGTAGGTTGGAAACTCTGCCCACGATAGTCTAGGCGTAGATTGAAGGCCCTTGAGGGCTTGTAGTTATACCTAAGTGTAGGCGAGAAGTTGGTGACATTACGCTTGATGACCGTCTCTCCACTAGCGAGCAGTCGAGTAGTCGTTAGTGATGAGGGGTCTACATTAAGCCCGAGCGTAATATCCGTTACTTTGGTCGCATACTTGAGGGCTACACCAGCACGATGAGCGTAGAAGTTTGACTTCAATTCGTAACTAGAGTTCGCATCAAAACTATCGTAAAGACCCGTTGCACCATTGTAACTATATACCTCGCGATCGGTAGTACTAAACTGTCCTCTCAACTGATAGTTGAGTTGCAGAGCAAGAGTCGTTGAGAGTGGCTCTACATAGTTAATTCTAGCCCTAAACTCCTGACTTTTCTCGTCATTCATTAGGTTCTGATCTTGTAGTACCGTTGCATTAGTACTAGCAGTATAGGTACTACTCTTGTAGTTGCCCGAGATGTCGTTACCCGTGAGTTTACCCTCAAGTGAGAGTGCTAGCGTACGACCCTTATCGCTCAATCGCTGGCTAAGGTCTACTTGCAAGCGACCGTCATAGACTTTGCTATCGGTCGTCTGGGTAAGGCTCCCCTCTGTGATAGTTGCACCCGAGGTCTCAAAGATCGTACTTGTGCTACTATTATATACGCCCTTACCGGTACCATAACTGAGTCGTGGTGCTATGATCACCTCGGTATTCTTTGAGGGCTTCCACTCTAGTCGTGCATTGGTGCCTACGTTCCATTTATTATTACTCTCAGTTGCTTCTCCGCTGTCGATAGTATTCCCAGTCGTTTGGATATTAGTTGTCTCGCTCTTGGTCGTCACGTTTTTCTCGCTATTACCAACAAAGGCGTTACCCCCTGCTTGGGTCTTACTGTCTATGCTTAGGATCAAGTTACCCCCGAGGACACGGCTTATCGTGATACCATCGTTACTGCTATTACGTTGCCAAGGGCGGCGACTACTACCGCTCGCCTGCTGTGCAAGGTTGCTGGCAGATAGATCGCTAGCGATGTCTGAGAAGCCTGCGTTGTTGGTGTTGTTTAGACCGCCTAGTATCGTCCACTGCTTACCATCGGTAAAGCGATTAACCATAGCATTAGCCTCGTAACGCTCTTTGGTACCTCCACCGACATAGGCAGTCCCGAATAGTCCTTGCTTGCGTCCAGCCTTGATCGTAAGGTTAATAACAGTTTCGTCTTCCCCGTCGGAAAAACCTGTCATACGTGAGTTGTCACTCTCTTTACTGAGGACTTGCACCTTATCTATTAGTTCGGCAGGTAAGTTTTTGAGTGCTACCTTGGGATCGCTCTCAAAGAAGCGTTTCCCATCTATCATTATCTGCGTAATACTCTTACCATTGACCGTAACATTACCGCTGTCGTCTACGACAGCCCCGGGTAGTTTCTTAACGAGTTCTATAAGTGCCGAGCCCTCAGCAGTAGTATAACTGCCAGCGTTATACTCAATAGTATCGCCTTTGACAGCCACCTCGGTAGCCTTACCGACAACAGTTACCTCTGATAGTTCGCCATCTTCTTTGAGGAGAATATCCTTGACTTTGTGCTCGCCACTTGTGAGCGTTAGTTCCTCCTTGTGCGACTTATAACCTACGTAACTAACCTCTAGTGTATAAGTCCCCGCAGGGATATTACTGATGCGATAGTTACCACTCTTGTCTGTCGCCTGCCCGCCTTGTAGTTTACCACTCTTATTGATAAGTCTTACGTTGGCAAAGGCTAGAGGATCCTTATCCCCCTCTAGTACTCGCCCACGCACCGTTATCTGAGCGATAAGTCCCACAGGCAACAATAAGATTGCCAAAAGGACGAATACGGAGCGAATGATTTGTCTGTTCTTCATATATTGATCCATCTTATTCGTACTAATGTTAGAGGCACAGATTTTAGAATAGTTTAATAAGTCCCTAGAATAAAAATATAAGCGTCCCTACCTCGTGCGAGGTAGGGACGCTTAGGCTTAAGTTGATACTCTACTTAATAGGATCTCTACTTACTACTTAGAAGCGTACGCCAACAGTAGTGAAGATACCCATATTGCGGAAGTAGTTGTTGTCGATCTTCTCCTTGTTGAGGTCTGTGAAACTATACTCTGCACCTAAACGGAAGAAATAGCGATCGTACTCCAAAGCCGCAGAAGCATTAAGACCTGCATCAAAACGCTTGAAGAGATCAGTGTTTGATACATCTTGATAGCGTGATGAGAGTAGATAAGAGAAGTAAGGACCGAATTCGAACGATACACCCCATGCGTTGTCAAACTTAGCACGCAAACCTAGGTTCACTGGTATGCTAAGGCTGTGCATTGAGAGTCTGTTGCTTGTTACTGATGTATCGATATAAGTACCGTGCATCTTGTAGGTAAGACCCGGTGCTAGGTAGATATCCGTAGAGAGCGACTCACTAAGAGTTATCTCTGCGGCACCAGCTACTCTAAGGCCTGCTGCGAGTTTATAGTCATACTCCGAGTTCTTAACATCTACACTACCAAGGTTAAGACCCAATTCAACGCGAGGCTTAATAGTTGTCTGTGCCTCAAGGCTTAGAGCAGTAAGTACTACTGCACAAGCCGATAGAAATACTTTCTTCATAACTTATTATGTTCTTATGTTTGTCCTATGTTTTGAGCCTCGGACAAAGGCTCTCCCCATAAAACGTAATCCTTTTTGCTGGTATAACGCTCTATGGGGAGAAAATGTTCTGTTGCAATATAACAATCTTTTACGATTACCTTTCTCTAGGCCTGACCTTGACCAAAGTCGTTGCCTCCTACCTGCTGTATGTCTTCGGGCAAGACAATAGGAGCAACCTCACGCTCATAAGCCTGCACGTTTTGATCGAGCATACGTGCTAGACGCTTGATCGTATCGGGAGTCATAATGATACGGCTACGTACTTTTGCCGATGCCTGCCCCGGTAGTATCTGTATGAAGTCTAGGACGAACTCGCTCTGAGAGTGCATTGTCACAGCAAGGTTGCTGTAAACACCGGGTGCAATCTCTTCTGGTAACTCGATATTAAAACCTTGATTGTTTTGTTCTTCTTGTGCCATATTATATCTGTTATTGTTTACTAGTTACGTGCCAAAGGTACAACAATAAAGCGAATAAGCCAAGCACCCAACACCTCACAAAATAAAAGGGGAGCAAGTTTCCCAACTTGCTCCAACCTACTTAACCAAAACCTTAACTATGAAAATCTATGTTTTCAGTAGCAAATGTACACAAATATCTCTATATACACCAAACAAATACAGCGAGGGAACAAAAAAATATCCACTCAAGCCGTACACAATAGCCCCCGTAAGTACTACGATCTATGTGCCAAGACGTGACGCTCAAAAGTCAAGACGTGACGGATAGGCATCAAGGCGTGATTTTTATCCGCCAAGGCTTGACGCATAGATGGCGATAGTTGCACTCCTACACCAAGATCTATATATCAAGGCACTCTGCCCAAGGCTTGAGGAGAGGAGTCCCCGACAACAACAGCGACCCATACGCAACCGACAGCCCCTCAACGAAGTCCATATAATTGCACTATCTTTGTAACTCAAATTAGAAGAGATTGATGAGAAGCGATAGCATTGTACTCATTCCTACTTATAATGAGTGTGAGAATGTGGCAAAGATGATAGACACCGTTATGGCACTGCCCGACGGGATAGATATACTTATTATAGACGACAACTCACCCGACGGCACGGCTCAAATCGTCAAGGCTAAGCAACAAGAGTATCCCGAGCGTCTACATCTGCTAGAGCGTCCGGGCAAGCAAGGACTAGGCAAAGCATATATCGCTGGCTTCCGCTGGGCTCTAGAGCAAGGCTATCAATATATCACGGAGATGGATTGTGACTTCAGTCACCCAGTAGACAAACTCCCCGTACTGATACAATCTGTACGTAGCGGTAGAGCCGATGTAGCCGTAGGATCTCGCTATACCAAGGGAGGACGTGTGCAGAATTGGCCCATGGGACGTATCGCTATCAGTTACGGAGCATCGTTATATGTGCGTCTTATCACAGGCTTCCCAGTCAAAGACTCTACGGCAGGTTTTGTCTGCTACGATCGTGCTGTACTCGAGCATATCGACCTAGAGCATATCCGCTTCCATGGCTATGCTTTCCAGATCGAGATGAAGTATGCAGCCTATTGCTTGGGCTTCAAGATTGAGGAGATACCTATCACATTTGAGGATCGAGTCCTCGGTAACTCCAAGATGAGTGGAGCCATCTTTGGGGAGGGCTTCAAAGGAGTAATAGCCCTACGCAAGGACAAGATACTTGGCAAGTTCCCCATCGGTCGCCCTAAGCAAGCATAGCAACCAAGGTTGTCTGCCCTAGCGTCTAGACCTTAGGCTCCTTGCCGTCTAGACTAATGCCTCGCCAGATCAATAGGCGAGGCAACAAACGCAACAAAAATCATCGGCCCTAAGTGTCGATACATAAATATATGCTAACACTAATACGAGATCTCTTACGAGGCTATAAGTGGGCACTCCTAGGCATATTATTTATCGGAGTCCTCTCAATAGTCGTATCGCTTAGTACAGTATGGCTAAGCAAGTGGATTGTCGATGTCGTTACCAAGGTAGCTCCCGGTGACTGGGTAACGCTTGGCATAGCATTTATGGCTTCGCTCGGTGTCTCGGCTCTCCTCCGCTTGTGGGGTATCTCTCTTAGCAATCGCACGGCAGTACGGCTTGGTAACGCTGTACGTTTGCGAGTCTTCAGACACCTACTCTACACCCGCTGGCAAAGCCTCAAGGATCTACATAGTGGAGATGTGCTGACGCGTATCATCAAGGATACAGACGATGTGGTGCAACTCCTCGTTATATCCCTCCCAACGGCTATTATCAACGGCTTCCAATTGGTGGCATCGCTTGCTCTGCTCTATTATTTCGATCCAACACTCGCGATAATGCTTGGTGTGGGTATGCCTGCGGTATTGCTCTTTAGCCGTCTATTCTACAAGCGAATGCTCGACTTTAGTCGGGACATCAAGACGACAGAGAGTAAAATCAATACACAGATGCAGGAGGCTCTCAGCAATCAGACAGTTATCCGTACCTTTGAGCGTCAAGAGGAAGAGATCAATCGCCTAGGCTTGACGCAAGCCAAACTATACCAGCAAGTGCGTCGTCGTGTAGGGCTGACGATCTACGGCAACGTAATGGCAAGTGCTGCCTTCAGTGGGGGGTATGCTATTGCTTTCCTATGGAGTGCTTGGAGTCTGCTTAGAGGTTTTATCACTTTCGGGACAATGACCTCTTTCCTCCAACTCGTAGTACGTATCCAACGTCCTCTAAGTGATCTGATGAGCCTTGTCCCTAGTATGATCGCAGCCAAGGCAGGGATAGATCGTCTTGTAAACCTACTTGAGTATCAGACAGAGAAGACACATAAGTATGCTACGATGCGAGGTAAACTACGCCTTAGGGCAGAGCGTATCTCATTTCGCTACGATGAGGAGAGTCCGTATATATATAAGGACTTTAGTCTAGAACTCAACTCAGGTCAGATGGTAGCCATTATGGGACGTACTGGTGGAGGCAAAACAACCTTACTGCGTCTACTACTAGGTCTTGTAACACCCGAGTCGGGAACACTAAGCCTCGATAATGGCGAGTATAAAGAAAACATTAGCGAGGCTACTCGCAGTAACTTCGTCTACGTACCTCAGGGTAATTCCCTCTTTAGTGGCACGATTAGGGAGAACCTACTTGTCGGGGAGAATACTGCCGACGAGCGTGCACTCCGACAAGTACTACATATTGCCTCGGCAGACTTCGTATGGGATCTACCGCAGGGTATAGACACTGTCCTCGGGGAGAAAGGCTCGGGTCTTAGCGAGGGACAAGCACAGCGTATCGCCATCGCACGTTCGCTCTTACGTCCCGGCAAAATACTCCTGCTTGACGAGGCTACTAGTGCCCTCGATCAAAAGACAGAGGCGATATTCCTCGACAACCTAAGACGTAATCTTGACGGGCGTATCGTGATATTCATCACACATCACCCCGAGGTAGCCGAGGCCTGCGACCAAGTAATCCAAATATCATAAGACTAGACGATACATCTCGCTCGTACTAAGTATCAAACCAAACGAATAAGTATGAAAGACCTCAAACTCTTTTGGATATTCTTCAAGATAGGTGTCGGGACAATAGGCGGTGGCTACGCTATGGTCCCACTCATCGAGCATAAACTCGTCAAAGAGTATGCTTGGCTCAGTAGCGAGGACTTCTTGGATATTCTTGCAGTGTCACAAACGGCTCCGGGGGTCTTTGCCGTCAATATGAGTCAGCATATCGGCTACAAGATCGGGGGATTGAGAGCATCTTTACTCGCCACTCTAGGCGTAGTGTTGCCCTCTTTCATTATTATATTACTACTCGCCTCGATCTTCCGTAGTTTTCGGGATAATCAGTGGGTAGAGTATGCCTTCAGAGCCATACGCCCCGTGGTAGTAGCACTGATAGCCGCACCCGTCTTCACGATGGCTAAGAGTGCCAAGATCTCTTGGTCTACCGTGTGGATACCTATCGTCTGTGCTGGCTTGATTTACTTATTTGACATCTCCCCCATCTATATACTTGTTGGGGCAGGATTACTCGGTTATCTCTACGGCGAACTAAGCCAAAAGAAATAAGTATCTTTGTACCTAAGAATACTATAATTAGAAATTTGATAATGAAAAGAATTGTACTTATCCGTCACGGTGAGAGTGTATGGAACAAGGAAAACCGTTTCACCGGTTGGACCAACGTAGATCTAAGCGAAAAGGGTGTAGAAGAAGCCAAGAAGGCTGGAGAACTCCTCAAGAAGGAAGGCTTCCGCTTTGGTAAGGCATATACATCGTACCTCAAACGTGCGATCAAGACGATGAACCAAATTCTCGACGTTATGGATCTCGACTGGATCCCCGTAGAGAAGAGCTGGCGTCTTAATGAGAAGCACTATGGTATGCTCCAAGGACTCAATAAGGCAGAGACAGCCGAGAAGTACGGCGATGAGCAAGTGCTCGTATGGCGTCGTAGTTATGACGTACCTCCTACGGCTCTAGAGCGTAACGACGAGCGTAGCCCATTCGTAGATCCTCGCTATGCCAACGTAGTACCTAGTTACCTACCCCTTACCGAGGCTCTTAGTGACTGCGTAGAGCGTGCTTTGCCTTACTGGCAAACATCTATTTTGCCAACGCTTATGGAGCACGATGATGTCCTAGTGGCGGCTCACGGTAACAGCCTTCGTGGTATTATTAAGGTGTTGAAGGGTATGACAGATGAGGAAATTATCGCCCTCAACTTGCCAACAGCCGTGCCTTACGTATTTGAGTTTGACAACGACCTTAATTATGTGAAGGACTACTTCCTTGGAGATCCAGAAGAGATCAAGGCTCTTATGGAAGCCGTTGCTAACCAAGGTAAGAAGAAGTAATACCCAAGCAAAGAAGTTTTTGCAAACTCCCCCACAGCCCTCGATAAAGGGCTGTGGGGGAGTCGTCTTATAAGTACCGGCCGAGCAAAATGCAAGGCTATGATAAACGATGTCAATAGTACGTCTTTATCCGTCAAACAAAGCCTATCGCAGGAAATAACTAACTTTGCAAAAATTTGCATAGAAATTTAAGACGATAGTCGCCTTTATATATCAACGATGAAGAAAGTATTATTCCTTGCCCTAGGCTTGTTTATCGGACTGTCTGCTATAAACAAACTAGAGGCTCAACGTATGGCATTACGTACTAATGCCCTAGGACTAGCCACCGGTAACCTAAACCTTGAGGTTTCACACATTGTCGGGCATAATTGGTCGGCACACCTTATGCTACAAGCCAAGCCATTCTCTTATCCCCTACCCGTTCCCATAGGACTACTGCGTTGGGCAGAGGGACTCGACTCTGGGACATCACGGATCATGGAGTTTGGGACCATCAAACACACAGAGAACTACACCGTACAGCCCAGCATACGCTACTGGACAAACGGAGCCTATAACAGAGGTCTATTCCTCGGGGTGCATGGTATCGCTACGCTATTTAAGTATGGAGGCGACAAATTCTCATCAAACTATCGCGATGGTTGGGGCGTGGGAGCAGGAGCCTCGGTAGGCTACTCACACGAGTTGAGTAAGCGTTTCAATCTAGAGTTTGAGTTGGGTTTGGGCGGACTCTATCGTAGTTACAACCTCGTCAATGGGGAGACAGATGTCAAGAGTACAACTACGACGACCGACTTTATTCCTACTGTATCACGCCTAGGCATTAGTTTGGTGTACACCCTTTAAGATGAAGTAAGACGACAAATATGAAGATTAAATACGCAAGCCTCGGAGCCTTAGCAGTGGTACTACTCCTTGGTTCCTGTGCCAAGAAACCACTAACGAGTGCTCTATTCAAACAATCGGGACGTGCTCATATCTATCTACCTACGCAAAAGGAAGAGCGTAGCGGTGTCCTTGCAGAGAAGGTTAGTTACGAAACCAAGGTAGACACGATACGTAATAGTACGACCAATAACACGGCAACAAAGGACAAGAACGATGACCCTAATATGAAGAGTTACAACCTTAACCTCTTCACTGTAGTTGCCGATCGTCCTAAGGTCAAAATATCGACTGTACGCAACGGACGTATAAACCTTAGTTTCCTTGTAACGCTCCCCAAGGCCTTTATGGACGAGCGTTATCAAGTGGTGCTATACCCTACCCTCCTCAACGGAGCAAAGCAGGTGGCAATGCCTCCGCTAGTATTGCAAGGACGAGGCTTCAAGGCTAAGCAAGATGAGGAATATAAGAAGTACGGCTCTTTTGAAGAAGGTATCATCGACTCAGCACGATACGATAGTATCTACTTCGACAAAAAGCGTCATGATAGTTTCATCACCTCATTGCAACGTTCGTATCTACGTAGTTACGAGCGTGACTACAAACTTCAGATGGATTACGATCGCTGGAAGCAAGTCATGGAGCAACGCCTTATTGATCATAAGGCACGCATAGCGGGGTCGTATGACGCCTCAATAGCCTCAAAGCAGTTGCGTATGCTTACTCGTGCTTACGATATGGACTTATACGGAGAAGACTCATCTGTACTAAGACGCAAGCACGACAGCATCTATACGGCAGCAAGGAGAGAGCAAGTTCTTAAGAAACGTACAAGGACACTACGCCTTGAGGACGTACCTAGCAAGTTTAAGACGCTATATAAGTACAACCTCACGATAGACTCTCTTCGTAACAAGAGCGTGACAGAACAAGACTCTCTCGAGGTCGCTCGTCATACCTACAAACACAAGGCTATCGCCCAAAACGAAGCCAAACGTAATAACAAGGAGATCATCAAGAGTCATCTCATTCACCTCAAAAAGATCGAGGGAGCACACAAAACAGATAGTATCGTACCGGGCAAAGACTTTGTCTACCTCTACTCGGAAGATATAGAGGTGACCGAGGACTTACAGAAGAAGTTGGAACTCGTCCTCGATACTCGCGTTACAGCCCTAGATAAGAGTACATGGTCACAAGAGGGTCGAGATACTCTACGCTATATCGTCAGCGGTATGAACGACCTAGTTGATCCTAAGCAGGCCGATCGTTTGAGTGGGGAGCAACTTGCAGAATATCAACAAGGCCTGCAACGCCTTGCTGTGCGTGACTATCACGGAGCCTTGAATATCTTCAACCGCTATCCCGACTATAATGCAGCCATCTGTCTTATTGCCTTGGGACATAATACCCAAGCGGAGAAATTCCTAGAATATCTCAAACCCGCCAATGGTAAGGTTGACTACCTCAAAGCAATTGTACAACTACGTCTTGGTAAGGTAGACGCGGCTAAGGCTCTACTCTTGAGTGCAGCCCGCAAAGACCCACAGGTCGGATACAGATCTGAGATAGACCCCGAGTTCGCCTCTATTTATGCTCAAGACCCTGCTCTACTTAAGCAGGTACTCGCCATCAGTGGTGGAGATGACGAACTAGAAGACATCTAGACGAACGTATCCCAACGCTCATTGCGTAATAATGCAAACAATTGCAATATAGCATCGACAGTAAGCGTTACAAAGGATTAGAAGCGTGCCTAGCCATACAAGGCTAAGGCTCACAGAGGAACAACGTATATAAACATTAGAGTTATGAAAAAACTTATCTATGCCCTCACACTTAGCCTACTGATGGTAGGCACCAGTACGGCACAGTCATTCTTTGACCTAACACGCCCCAATACGGCAGTATATCAAGGGTTACGCTCGTACAATATAGGGCTTAGCATTCCCGGAGGCTTTGCCTTTGACAAGAGTCCTACTACCGGTGTATCTGCCTCGCAATCTGTGGGTGTATCGCTCGGATATACTACTGTCTTTGCAAACCTAGGTACAGTCGCAATATCGTCTGAGAGTGAAGTCCTCTACCGCACAATTACCGAGGTCTACGCCGACAATACTAGTCTACGTAGAGCCAATGTACAGGGCTTGACAGGGCTAGGACTTTACTACAACATCGGGGAGAACTTTGCCATCTACGGCAAAGGACTTTTTGGGGTGAATACAGACTTTAGTAGTCGTACTAGTTCGGCATTCTCAGACCTCTTTAAGTTTGAGGTAAGGGCTGGGGCTCTTTACAGTCTTGGCAGACATCTCTCGATATTCGGGGAGACGGGTTACGGGCAAGATATCCTACGTCTGGGTATCACTATCAAGTAATCGCTAGCGAACTATTTAATTAAGCAAGTGTTAATAGGTTGTATCGAGAGTACTCGGTACAACCTATTCTATTTACCACGCATGCGACAAACGAACTGTCAGACACCGAGAATTAGGCTATCGGATTTACCGCTCGTCCTAATCAACCTACCGCTGATGCTTATCCTCTTGAGTTGGGTAAGTGCTAGCGTAGCACTCCTTGTACTGACAGCATTTGCACTCTTGATGTTGATCGTCTACTGGCGTGAGGGAGCATGGGACAAGAGTAAGATGTCACTCATCGGCTTTGGTATCCAGTGTAGCACGTTCTACTTGCTGTACCTTGTATCGAGTCCTTATATCTCCAACGACCTCTCGGAGCAGATACTATGGCTCTTTAGTTTCATTGTCTGCCATCTGATCGCTAAGGTTGTGATGCGACGCAATAAGTTCCCCAAACTCAAGCGTCCTACCTGCTGCTGCGACAAAAGACGCAACGAGACCTTGATTGCCGAGTATGTACGCTTCGACCAGTTACTTCTACGCTTTAGCCTTATCACTATTGCTCTTTACCTCCCCTTTGCCTATATCTTACGCCCGAGCCAAGGGGTAGAGATCGTGATGACGCACCTATTAGCCCTAATTGCATTGGGCTTAATTGTCCTCGAACTATATCATTTGGCTTGGATACGTCGCAGACTATCGGGCGAGACATGGATCCCTTTGCTCGACAAAGAGAACAAAATTGTCGGGCGTATCCCTTGCTCCGAGGTAGAAAGCACAAGCGAAACTATTCCCTATGTACGCCTTATAGCCATCAGTCAAGCGATGATATACCTAGAGCGACATACAAGTCTAGTCGAGGGCTACGAGAGTCACATATATGATACACCCTTTGCCGACTATCTATGCGAAGACGACACCCCCGAAGAGATCGCCCAACGTATGATAGATGCTCGTTTTTGTGGCATTAGGCGTGTACGTCCTAGACGTCTACTCTCGTATCGCACAGAGATAGACAATGCACAGCGATTGGTCTACCTAATGGTTGTCGAGATCGAGGAGCCTAACCAACTCTATATCGACTGCCGTCCTGTCGAGGGCAAATGGTGGTATATCGAGCATCTCATGCCAGTTGTCGAGAAGTCGGACTTTAGCGACTATCTCTCGAGCGAGATCCCTATCCTTGAGCAGACAATACTCCTTGCTCAAAGACTAAGACAAGCCAAATAAGCACAATACAAATAACTTAATAGACGACAAAACGATGATTGTAGGACTTGGAGAAATACTATGGGACGTCCTCCCCGCTGGTAAGCAACTTGGCGGAGCACCAGCAAACTTTGCCTACCACGCCTCTCAGTTGGGCTTTGATAGTTACGTAGTCAGTGCTATCGGTCAAGATCCCCTTGGGGACGAGATCCTTGCGACACTCTCGGAGCGTCGACTCAAACACTGCATAGCCCATACACCATTCCCTACGGGACGCGTTGATGTAAGCCTAGATGACAAAGGTATACCTAGTTACACGATCCACGAGGGGGTTGCTTGGGATAATATCCCCGAGAGCGAGGCTCTTGTAGAGCGTGCTAGGGCTACGCAAGTGGTATGCTTCGGTTCGCTAGCACAACGTCACTCTGTTTCTCGTGCTACGATACGCCGTTTCCTAGAGGAGATGCCTCAAGGGGAGGGTGTGTACAAGGTATTTGACATTAACCTACGACAGCATTATTACGATGCCGAGTTGCTAGACTCATCACTCGCCCTCAGCAATATCCTCAAGATCAATGACGAGGAACTCGTTATCGTTGCTAAACTCCTAGACCTCTCTGCCCAAGATGACAAAGGGCAGTGCCTCGAACTGATACAACGCTACAACCTCGAGATGCTCATTCTTACCTGTGGAGTACACGGCAGTTATGTCTTTGCCGAGGACCTTTGCTCTTTCCTCCCCACACCTCGTGTTGAGGTCGCAGACACAGTTGGGGCTGGCGACTCGTTTACGGCAGGCTTCATTGGCTCTCTACTCTTGGGCCTAAGCATAGAGGAAGCACATCGTCGTGCCGTAGATATATCTGCTTTTGTCTGTACACAAAGAGGAGCAATGCCCACACTCCCAAGCGAACTAATCCCCAGCAAGCAGTAAGTCCTCAAGCAGGGGCTAATAAGGCAAAGCACCACAATCTCTCGTGCATAGCACTCGTATCGTCTATACCTTAGCCCTCTACATAGTAATCTCGTCGGGGCAGAGCCTCGGATATACTCCACACATAGAGCATACGACATAACGACCTTACAGAGTACAATAGTCTAGGCGATAGACAAGGAAGCACTACCCTCTTGTCGAGCCTATAAGCCCAAGGAATAAAGGCTAGTCTTACGAACAAAGACTAGCCTTTATCTTGTTATAACGAAAAAACTAACTGATATGAAACAAGAAGAATATCCTCTCCTCGGGCTTCACTGTGCTGGCTGTGCCTCACGTGCCGAGGCGGTCTTACGAGAGCACCAAGGTGTTGAGATGGCTAGCGTTAATCTAGCGACAGCCTCGGCAAGTATTCGCTATGACGAAGCCAGCGTAAACCCCGAAGACCTTGCTAAGGCTATTGCCATCGCAGGCTATCAACTTGTCGTCGAGTACGAGTACCAAGATGAGGAAAGTCTAGAGAAGTTACGGGTGCGAGAGTTACAGCATCTACGCTCTAGAGCCATCACAGCACTCCTCGCCAGTGGCCTCTTGATGCTCTCGATGTACTGGGGACATTTGTGGCAGATTGCCGTGATACAAGCCATCTTTAGCACCATAATACTCGCAGGCTGTGGAGCCGATTTTTATCGCCGTGCTTGGCGACAACTACGACAAGGCGGAATGGGTATGGATACGCTCGTAGCCCTCAGTACTAGTGTTGCCTACCTATATAGCCTTGTTTTGATGTTTGGTGCTAGCGATCACATACCCCACCTATACTTCGAGTCGGCTGTGATGATCCTAGCCTTTGTTCTCCTCGGTAAATACCTAGAGGCAAGAGCCAAGGGTAATACGACCGAGGCGATCAAACGCCTTAGTGGTCTACAGCCCAAGACGGTACTTAGGCGTTCGCATAGTGGAGAGCAAAGCGAGGTATCTATATATGATCTCCTCTTGGGCGATAAGGTTGTCGTACGAGCAGGAGAGCGAATAGCCGTCGATGGTATCGTATCGGAGGGTGAGAGTTACGTAGACGTGAGTATGCTCACTGGCGAAGTATTACCTATTAAGCGTCAAGAGGGGGACGAGGTCTTTGCTGGGAGTATCAATCAGAATGGATCGCTTGTCGTGCGTACTACTGCTCTACATAGAGATACGCTCCTAGGACGTATTACGCAGCGAGTACGCTCTGCACAAGGGAGTAAGGCACCAGTACAGCGTATGGTCGATAAGGTCGCAGCCATCTTCGTCCCTATTATCCTCGTACTATCTGTCCTCACCCTCATCTTGTGGGTAAGCCTCGGGGGGAGTAGTGCTTGGGAGCAAGGCTTAGTATCTGCCGTTACTGTCCTTGTCGTTGCCTGCCCTTGTGCCCTAGGTTTGGCGACACCCACGGCTATTATGGTCGGGATAGGACGTGCTGCCGAGGAGGGTATCCTCATCAAAGATGCCGAGAGCCTCGAATTAGCCAAGACCGTCGATACCATAGTCTTTGACAAGACTGGTACCCTAACTCTTGGCAAGCCACGTATGCTCGACCTAAGCCTCCTTGATGAGGATCTTAGCCTATCGGAGGTAGAGAAACGTCTACGCAGTATCGAGTCTAGGAGCCATCACCCCATAGCACAAGCAATACTAAGTGCTGTCGCAGAGGCAGAGTTACTAAGTATTGAGCAGTGGGAGAATGTAGCAGGTCGTGGTATCCGTGCTAGGCTCGAGGGCGTAGAGCATTATCTCGGCAACGAAGCCTTTATGCTCGAGGCTGGTATCAGCATCGACAAGCCTGCCCAAATACTCAAGGAGAGGTACAGCACAGATCTTGGGGCTAGCCCCATATACTTGGCTTGGGGAGGTCGCCTACGTGCTATGCTAGCAGTGGCAGACGAGGTGAAGGAGGGAGTACAAACTCTTGTCGATAACCTCACACAGCAGGGGATCGAGATACATCTACTCTCGGGCGATGCAAGGTCTAGCGTAGAGCGTCTTGGCAAGGCTTTGGGGATCGCGCATATACGTGCAGAGGTCTTGCCCACCGACAAGGCAGATTATATACGTATGCTCACTAATAAGGGACGCAGAGTCGCTATGCTTGGCGATGGTATCAACGATAGTGCAGCCCTTGCCGAGGCAAGCCTTAGCGTAGCCATGGGTACGGGTAGTGATATTGCTATTGAGAGTGCCCAAGCGACTATTATAAGCGGAGATATACGCTTGCTCCCTCACCTACTAAGGCTCTCCAAGGCTACTATCTCGACAATCCATCAGAACCTATTCTGGGCATTCGCCTACAACCTCCTTGCTCTGCCCTTGGCAGCAGGCTTATTCTACCCTTACTTTGGCTGGCACCTAACGCCCGGTATTGCGAGTATGCTTATGGCGATGAGTAGCATTAGTGTCGTGCTGAATAGCCTTAGACTTAGACGCACTCGCCTCTAGGTAGGAGATATACAGCCCTCTTATTCCCTCGTAAGAGAGATTAAGCCAAGTCCACCTAATTAACAGTCAGGGGGGCTTGGCTTTGTCATTTAATTATTAGGGCAATGTAAGGTAGGCGAGATGAGATAGATATTCGTTCACTATGCCCGACAACATTCGCCCGATAAGCCTAGCAGACAAGGAGCAATCAAAGAAGAAATATCTAGACCAAGCCTTAGCCCCATAACCTTAAGATCAACATCATAGATAGCTACAGACAAAAGACTTAGATACACTAGGCTAAACCTACAACACTAGCGAATAATAGCATAGGCCTAAGGCTCCCGATCTAAAAATCAAGCCTTGGCGGATAAAAATCACGTCTTGATTTTTATGCGTCAAGCCTTGACGCATAGCCGTCACGCCACGACACATAACCTATACAAGCGACCTTGCGAAGATTGACAAGAGTGATAGACCATCAATAGACGACTAGCCCCTACACACAAGAGCGAGTATTACAGACAATGCCGATAAAGGGCTATCCACGAGTAGCCCCTATGAGCAATATACCCCGAGCGAGATCGTAGCGTCTACTAGCGAATAGTCGCTAAATACTTATCTTTGTATATATTATAATTCGTACAGCAACGTTATTATCCGAACTCAAATTATGATTAGGCGATTTTTATCCTTATGCACAGCGACACTCGCTCTGAGCCTTGGGGCTTGGGCAGACGAAGGTATGTGGCTGATGCAACAACTCAAAAGCCAATACGCCAAGATGCAGGCACGTGGGCTGAAACTCAGCGAATATGACATCTACAACGAGCAAGGTACTTCTCTGCGTGATGCAGTCGTTATCTTCGGTAGAGGTTGTACTGGCGAGGTGATCAGCAGTCAAGGTTTGGTGCTTACCAACCACCACTGTGGTTACGATGCCATACAAGGTCTTAGTAGTGTCGAGAAAAACTATCTAGAGAATGGTTTCTGGGCTCAAAGTTTGGCAGAGGAGTTACCCACCAAAGATCTAAGTATCACCTTTATCGACAAGATCGAGGACGTCACGGACTTCGTCAAGAAACGCCTTAAGAAGAAACCAGCAGGCAGTATGGACTACCTCTCACCTGCTTACCTCAAAACGCTTGCTACGGAGCGTGCCGGCAAGTTGCCTCAAGGGGTAGAGGTGGAGATCAAGGCTTTTTACAACGGCAACCGCTATCTGATGTTTACCAAGAAGATATACAAGGATATTCGCTTCGTAGGTGCTCCTCCTAGTTCGATCGGTAAGTTTGGTGCAGATACAGACAACTGGGCGTATCCGAGACATACGGGTGACTTCTCTATCTTCCGCATCTACGCAGATGAGTATGGTAACCCCGCAGAGTACTCGCCAACGAATAAGCCCCTTAGACCTGCACGCTGGTTCAATATCTCGACGCAGGGCGTACAAGAGGAGCAATTTATGATGGTGATGGGTTTCCCCGGACGTACCAATCGTTTCTTCTTGCCCGAGGAGGTTGAGGAGTGGAAGACGATCGACAACGATATTCGCATACGTATGCGTGCCATTCGTCAAGAGGCAATGCTTAGTGAGATGCTCGCCAGCCCCAAGACTAATATCCAATACGCCTCTAAGTATTCGTACAGCCAAAATGGCTACAAGCGTGCTATCGGAGCCAACTGGGGGATCAACGTACGAGGACTAAGCGAGGACAAACGTAAGCAAATGCAGAGCCTCCTCGACTGGGCTAAACCCAAAGATCGACAGACTTATGAGCGTGCTATCAATGATATACGTAGTGCCATAGAGCAAAGACGGGACTTGCGTAGACGTATGTGGTATATCCTTGAGGGCTTCATCTATGGTACTGAGTTCATTCAGTTACCCAAACTTGTAACAGCAGACAAAAATAGTACTGCCGACTTCTACAAGGATTTTGATCCTAAGGTAGAGATTAAGATTACCAAGGCTATTCTTACGGAGTACCTCAAGCAAATCAAAGACGAGGAGCGACCAGCGGGACTTAGGAATTTGCTCAAAGAGTTCCCGAGTGTTGAGGACCTTACAGACGTACTTGCTCTCAGCAACTATATGCACCTTGAGGGCTTAGAGAAGATTAGACAAGAGCAAAACCTTAGTAAGAGCGAGCAGAGGGAGCGACATTATGAGGAGGTTGATTTCAAAGGTCAGACGGTTAAGCCCGACCTCGTTCTTGAGCGACTAACAAACGCTATCAATGCC
Organism: Porphyromonas sp.; assembly: GCA_041856045.1. GTDB lineage: Bacteria > Bacteroidota > Bacteroidia > Bacteroidales > Porphyromonadaceae > Porphyromonas. Next base: position 21,684 of record JBHAFI010000118.1, read on the forward strand.
GAGTACCACAACCTACAAACAGGTGTCGCTGCCTTTGATAACACGATCGAACTAGCACGTCGCACCTACGTCGGGGGCTTACTTGCTCAGCATGGAGATGCCAACCTGTGGCCCGATGCCAACTCAACGCTCCGCTTCACCTATGGCAACATACGTGGTTATCAGCCTCGCGATGGTGTGACGTACAGACCCCAAACGTTCCTCGATGGCGTAATGGCCAAGGAAGACAGTACATCGTGGGAGTTCGTTGTACCCGATAGACTGAAAGAGATCTATCGCCAACAAACCTATGGTAAAGGCAATCGCTGGGCTATCAAAACATCGGAGGGTAAGTGGCAGATGCCTGTGAACTTCTGTGCGACCTCGCACACGACGGGAGGTAACTCTGGTAGCCCCGTTGTAGATGCTCGAGGTAATCTCATAGGTATCAACTTCGATCGCAACTGGGAGGGTGTTGGTGGCGATATTCAGTACCTCGCCGATTATCAACGCAGTATCATCTGCGATATTCGTTATATTATGATGATCATCGAGGAGTACGGACAATGCCATCGTTTGCTTGACGAGATGAGTTTTGCAAACTAATAGAGTGCTAATAAAGCAAAAGCCCTAGCGAAATTCATTCGCTAGGGCTTTTCGTTTGATCAACGCCCAGTAGGTTCGCAGCACACAGCACGCCTAACCTTGCTACGCTCTCCTTTATTCTGTTGCTACGCTCCTCTATATGCTCTTGCACTCTCTCCCTTAAGCACTCTCCACCCTCTGCTTTATACACTTGCAATCTCTTCCTTATGTACTCTCGATGTTCTCCTTTATTTCTCGCCCGAGGGCTACTCGTGTGACCTTTATACGATCTCCTCTAATCTCGCCACAGCCCCCTAGTATCATACACCGTCAGAGAGGATAGCGAGCCTTAGAGGCAGGACTAATCTCTCAACATACAACCCTCTAGCATACTCTCAACGCGAAGGCTACCTCCTATTCCCTCAGAGGGATAAGCCGAATACAACCCCACCCACACAAAGCAGTCAACCCCAATGCAACCCTCTATTCCCATAGAGCGATAAGCCGAATACAATTCCTCCCACACAAGGCAATCAACTCAAATGCACCCCTCTATTCAGATAGATCAATAAGGCAAATACAAATCTAGCCACACTGATCAGTCCCCCCAATGCAACTCCCTATTTACTTAGAGCGATAAGGCGAATACAATTCCTCCGACACAGAGCAGTCAATCCAAATGCAACCCTTATTCCCATAGAGCAGTAAGCCGAATACAATTCCTCCCACACAAAGCAATCAATCCCAATACAACTCCCTATTCCCATAGAGAGATAAGACGAATACAATCCCTCCGACACAGAGCAATCACCCCCAATGCAACTCCCTATTCCCATAGAGAGATAAGACGAATACAATTCCACCCATACAAAGCAGTCAACCCCAATGCACCCCTCTATTCCCATAGAGGGATAAGGCGAATACAACCCCTCCCACACAAAGCAGTCAACCCCAATGCAACACCCTATTCCCATAGAGCAGTAACAGCGAACCTAATCTAAGTACAACTTCAAATCTATACAAAACAAAAGATCCCCTTGAGCATTTTGCCCAAGAGGATCCGATAAGTGAGATACGATATCGACACAGAGTGTAGTCGCTTAGATAAACTAACCTGCCTACTAAGACTTCTCTTCCTACTCGGCATCCTAACAAGTCTCCAGAAAGGAGGTGTTCCAGCCGCACCTTCCGGTACGGCTACCTTGTTACGACTTAGCCCCAGTCACCTGTATTACCCTAGGCCGACCC
>JBHAFI010000119.1:0-10325 GCA_041856045.1 Porphyromonas sp.
CATACCTCCTCAAAGCCCCCTCAAGGTCTAGAGTACAGATACCCCTAGGTTGTCGGCAAAAGTATACATATAGTGTATACTACTGTATATATATAGTGTATACTCGAGTATACATACTTTGTATACTTATGCACACTAACTGCGAACTAAGACAATCCCCAACTAGTATCTAGAGATAAATACAAAAACGGAGATTAAGCGAAGCCCTCAGTCCTCTACTAATGAAGACTAAGGGCGTGTCGTATAGATCAATACTTGAGAGCCATCGTAGAGCGTTGTAGCCACTATGGTGGCTTTACTATTCTCCTTGAGATGAAGTTTCTGGCGGAGTTTGTCGGCAGAGATAGGGAAGTTGCGACAAGTAATCTGTGCTCCGTCAATATGCCGAGATAGTTGCTTGATGACTTTCGATTGATAAGGATAGATCTGCTCGACCTTGAATATCCGTCCCGGGAACGAGGGGATCAATTCTGTCGAGGTGTACAGATGTGTGTGCTGGTGTAGTTTCTTTAGGGCAAATGCTCGACCTACCTGATGATAAAGCCCGAGTTTCATTATGGAGCCATTAGGTTCATATAGACAAGTCCCTAGACTCTCTGCAATAGGACAAGGTGTTTGCTCCTCGGCGAATGTACCCTCAAAGACTTGCTCCTCTCCTCCAACCAAATCTACGGCATAGAGGGGTATGTCGTTTATTGGTCTTGGCTCTACATCGGGGCATAACTCCAACAACAACTCTTTGACCTCTCCCTTGAGAGCAACTACCCATACAGCGACCACACTTTGCAGACGAGTAAGACAGTGCTTAACGTCTAGCATCGGTGATAATTTAGCAACAAGACGAGGGATAGAGGTCCGAGGCAATGCCCTAAGACGCTCTTGTAGGTCGATCAATGAGGGATTACAATCCTCAATAGCAAAGACACGCTGGTCTGCCTGCTGGTTAATACGCCGTGCAGGATCAACGAATATCAAAGTCGGAGCATAAGTCTGTATCAGTTCCTCCAAGACCTCCATAGAGTTAGCCCTTATATATTGGTGTTCCTCCGAGTGCATTAGTCTAGGTAGATTAAAGGCACTCGCTTCGTACAGAGCATCATCTTGCTCCACATATACGCCACGCTTACAGACACTCGCCATAGCCCAAAAGTCAACGCCCATACCACCGGTAAGGTCCAAGAGGGTGTCGCCTTTAGTCACAAATCGTCTTTTGTGCAAGGCTGTCTCTTCACTAGATGATTGCTCTAGGTTGAGCGAATGAGGAATAAAGACTCGAGCCTCTGCCCAAGAGGGTAACTTACGTCTAAGACTTGAGGATAAGGACACTTGCAAGGCTACGGCACGTCGCTCCTCAGCATCGCTCCCTATCGTCTTGGAGAGGGCAATGCGGTCGGGCGTATGAGTGGCGTACTCTTGAGCCAAACGTAAGATCTCGGGTATATTCATAGATGCTGTTGCTCTTGTATATAGTAACGGATACCCTCCTTGTCATCTGGGTGAAACCACCTGATCTCACGATCTCTACGCCACCACGAGAGTTGCTTACGAGCATAGATACGACTATTACGCTGTAACTGCCTAATAGACTCATCGTAGGATATATCACCATCAAAGTAAGCAAACATCTCCTTGTAGCCCACAGTGTTTAGAGCGTTCAGATGGCGATAGGGGTACACTTGTCGTGCTTCGTCCTCCAAGCCTAGGCGTAGCATCTCGATTACTCGCTGATTGATGCGTTCGTATAGTTCATCACGCTCACGCGTTAGTCCGATTTTGATCGTTCTCCAAGGTCGTGTTTGCTTATGTCCCGAGTGAAAACTACTGAAGGGCTTACCTGTCGAGATGCACATCTCATAGCCATGTAGTACTCGCTTGTAATTGTGGTGATCAACGCGAGCATAATAGACAGGGTCCAAGACCCGTAACTCGGCAAGGATACCCTCCAAGCCTTCGTCCGTATATCGTTGCCAAGTAGCACTGCGTACCTCGGGATCTACATCAGGCATATCATCAATACCATGACAAAGAGCATCGATATACATCATGGCTCCTCCCGATGCTAGTGCATAGTCACTACTACGATGAATATCACATACTAGACGGCTTGCTTCGTCGGCAAACAGACTAGCACTATACGGCTCATGGATAGATCGAGTACCGACCAAATGATGAGGCACAGCCAAACACTCCTCAAGGGTAGGTGCGGCTGTGCCGATGGGTAACTCTCGATAAACTTGTCGAGAGTCTGCCGATATTATCTCTGTACCTAGTTGCTGAGCAAGCCCGATACTGAGGGCTGTCTTCCCCACCCCAGTAGGACCCAGTAGGACAACAAGGCTCTTCACACTAGTAATCCTGCAAGTCGTCGAGTTCGCTGAAGCCCTCTGCGTCCAGATCACCCATATCTAGGTCATCGCCATAGAGATCATCATCAAAGCCCAAATCTTTACCTATCCCTGCACCCAATCCTAGACTAGGATCTGCGAGGTCAAAACCCGCCATTTGCTCGGGAGCCTTACCCTCCGATAGGGTTAATTCGGGAGTATCTAGGTAGCCGGGCAGTAACTCCATCAGTTCGACAGAGAAACTTCGCTCGTTGAGCATATCAAATACAAACAAGAGGCGTTTGCCCTTATCCTCGAGGAAGTCCTCTAGTCTGGTACTCTCCATAAGGTAAGTATCGCTAGAGGTGTCGCTATTCCCCATATCCATTAGGGTAATCTCTTGCTCAACCTCCCAACCCTCGCCACATACGTAGAAAGATGTAAGTTCGTGCTTGTCGTACTTGAGCGTTTGGAGAATGAAATTGTTTAGATCGAGGAAGGTTGCTTCCGAATCAATCTTAATCTCTCGACGAAAGAAGTCATTTTCCTCGGAGAGTAGCAGTAGTCTGTATATCATTATTAGTTATGTATGCTTGTTTCACTATTTATACAGCAAAGATACTCCAATTCTTTTGTTCGGGCTCAAGACCCAGAGGGCTCACGCGAGAGAATACCTTCCTTGTGATCGGATAAACAATGGCTAGAGGGCGAGTCATAATCGTTGGATCTGTCCCTCATCATTCGGGGGACTCCTCCCCTCCCATCTTAGCCTTGACAGAATACCATACTTCACCTTGATTTGAAGAGATACTTAGGTGTCAATTGAAGACTAAGTATCTTGTCACTTGACGTCTAAGTATCTTGTCACTTGACGTCTAAGTATCTTGTCGATCAACGTCTAAGTATCTTGTTACGACACCGATCAGTACTACCTCTCCGAGGGGGCTTATACGGCTTCGATCAGGAGTAATAGTAGGCGTACGGTCTAAGGCAAGGAGGTAGTACATCATCATCATATAAGGTTACACTTTCGCCCAAACATTACCCTTGCTCTACGCTATAACCAGCGATACATATACGCCTCTTATTTATCACCTCAATAAGACTTGATCTATTGGGGCTAGACAGGTGCTATAACTCATCGCTTTTTATTAACTTTGGAGGAAGATAACAGAATACTTATAAATAAATTGACTATGGCTAGTAAACGTAACCTTAAACGTGATGTTGTAAAACTTGCTATCGAACTCTATGACGAAGCCCTACTACTACACGTACTCTCTACCGCAGAAGTAAGAGTGAAACTCGCAGAGTTAATGGACGATATAGCAGTCTTTACCGACGATACCCTAAGACGTGTACAGAACCCTGATGGTAAGGATAACCCTAAACTCATTAAAGCCTATTACCGCAAACTACGCGAGGACATAGCACAAAAAGAGGACGAGTTTAACGATCGTCTTACCTCATTTCTAGAGCAAGTATAGGGTAAGACAGCCTTTACATCTATGAGGTATGAGGCGTTCGTCGCGTAATCCCTTCCTTGTTTATAGTCTAGGGATAGTGCTACTACTTATGCTCTTGGGCTTGGATATTCTCTCAGCCCAGAGCATTTTTGCGTCTTTGTACCAAACAGCCGAGTTTGCTCAACCAAGATACCATACGCTCTCCGAGGGGATAAGTATCGCATTGGTTGGCATACTACTTATATATATAAGCGTATATCGTATCTCGGAGAGTTTCATACTACTTACCAAGTCGGCAACAGCCCTAGCGATACCCTTACTTATTGTAGGTTGCGTTAGCCTTGGCGTGCAGTTATCTCTCCCCCACCTCATAGGCATCTTACTGCTCCTGCTCAATCTATCGACGTTTTGCAGTAGTTATCAGCAAGAGGATTGCCCACACCTATACCTGCGTATCGGCTTGTCCCTCTTTGGCTTGTGCTTTATAAATAGTCTATTCTTACTATATCTACCACTCTTTATATACAGCAGTTACGTACAAAAGAGTAATAGCCTACGCAATGTACTAGCCCTTCTTATAGGTCTGATAGCCCCTGCCTCTATAATATGCACTTATCTGCTATACGAGTATAGCCCCACAGGCATAATACCCATACTCGAGCAGTATATCCAAGCTATTAGTGACCCAAGTCCCATCAATCTCAGCAGTTCGTTACACTGGGGGATAATGGTGATAACATTCTTGGGCTTACTTGCTTTACTTAGTTATGGATCAGGAGGGCATACCGAGAGCATCAGACAAAGAGCACAAGGAGCGATGCTCGTTGCTTGGGCTGTTTATAGCCTTATTGTCCTAGTACTCTACCCTAGTCCTACAATGCTACTCCTCCCCCTTATGAGCCTATCCGTTATAGGGGCAAGAGGATTGGATCTACTTCCGCAAAAAGCATTACGTCTATCGCTCACTCTCTTGGGTGTCTTCTCGATGCTAGGCACCCTACTTATTTAGGACAGAATACATACGCATTTAACTATAACTAATCATTATAATCTCACTAAGAACTTATGAAATCAGACATCGAAATTGCACGCAGTATTAAACTCGTGCCTATCGTACAGATTGCAGAGAAACTGGGTATCACAGCAGATGTCCTTGAGCCTTATGGGCATCACATCGCTAAACTCCCACTGGATACAGGCGTAGGTCGCCCCGACGGCAAACTTATCCTTGTTACAGCCATAACGCCAACAAAGAGCGGTCTAGGTAAGACCACTGTATCAATCGGATTGGCTCTCGGTCTACAACGCCTAGGTAAGAACGCTGTCGTTGCTCTACGTGAACCCTCACTAGGTCCCTGTTTCGGTATGAAGGGCGGTGCTGCTGGAGGAGGATACGCCCAAGTACTTCCTATGGATAAGATCAATCTACACTTTACGGGAGACTTCCACGCGATCACCTCTGCTCACAATATGATTACAGCCCTGCTCGACAACTATATCTATCAGACAAGAGCAGAAGAGGGAGGACTCAAAGAAGTGCTATGGAAGCGTGTCCTTGACGTTAATGATCGTAGCCTACGACAAGTAGTAACAGGTCTAGGAGGCTCGGCAAATGGTCTACCTACAGAGAGTGGCTTTGATATTACCCCAGCAAGTGAGATTATGGCTATCCTCTGTCTAAGTCGTGATGAGAACGACCTACGTCGTCGTATTGAGAATATCCTACTTGGGTATACGTATAGCGGTCAGCCCTTCACGGTAAAAGACCTTGGTGTTGCTGGGGCTATCACAGTCTTGCTACGCGATGCTATCAAACCTAACCTTGTACAGACGACAGAGCATACACCTGCATTTATCCATGGTGGGCCTTTTGCCAACATTGCCCATGGTTGTAACTCGATTGTAGCCACCAAGATGGCTCTTCGCCACGGTGAGTATGCTATTACAGAGGCTGGTTTCGGTGCAGACTTGGGTGCTGAGAAGTTCCTCAACATCAAATGTCGTGCTGCTGGCTTATCTCCTGCTCTCACCGTACTAGTCGCAACTATCGGAGGCCTTAAGATGCACGGTGGCGTTAATGAGAAAGAACTCAAGGCTGAGAACCTTGAGGGCGTTAAGCAAGGGCTTGCCAACCTAGATCGTCATATAGACAATCTTGAGAGTTTTGGACAGACAGTCGTAGTATCGTTTAATCGCTTTGCTAGTGATACAGATGCAGAGATAGACCTTGTACGTACTCACTGTGCTAGCCGTGGCGTAGGTTTTGCTGTAAATAATGCCTTTGCAGAGGGCGGTGTAGGTGCCGAGGAATTAGCCAAACTAGTTATCGAGACTATCGAGAATAAGCCCAGTGCACCTCTTCGCTTTACCTATGAGTCGGAGAGTAGTATCCAAGAGAAGGCAGAGGCCGTTGCCAAGAAGATCTACGGGGCAGCACAGATTTCGTTCTCTGCCAAGGCTAAGAAACAATTGGCACGAATTGAAGAGTTTGGCTGGTCACACTTCCCTATCTGTATCGCCAAAACTCAGTATTCATTCTCTCAAGACGAGAAAGCATACGGCAGTGTAAAGGGGCATAGTATGGAGGTAGCCGATGTTGTCATCAACACTGGTGCCGAGATGATCGTCCTTATCATGGGTAGCATTATGCGTATGCCCGGCTTACCCAAGAGTCCACAAGCACTGCGTATTGACATCGTTGATGGAGAGATCGAGGGTCTAAGTTAGTATTTGCTTGATCTACGAGATATATCCAAGCATTCAAACGAACAGTACCCAACGGCAAGCAATCGTCCTTAATCGAGGGACGATTGCTTGCCCAATTACAGAAAGGAGTAACCTTACTCTAGGGAGTGAGGCGTTCGTCTACGAGAGAAAGACGCTCTACCCACAATCTAGAGGATAAACAATCCGAGGAGATCATTCCCCGATAAGTGTATTCACAGACTAATAACAACTATCAACTGAGCGAATGAAGAAACTATTAGCACTTAGCCTAACAGGTAGCCTACTGCTCTCCTGCAACCTAAGTGGCAAACAAACGACAAACACAGCAGATACGACAGAGCAAACAACGAGTGAGGCAAGTATAGCCTCGGCTCCCTTTGACGTAGATAGTGCTTACCACTATATCCAGACACAAGTAGACTTTGGGGTACGTACACCCGGCAGTACAGGACATCAGGCTTGTGGGGACTGGTTGGTATCCAAGTTTAAGGGCTGGGGATATAACGTTATTGAGCAATCATTCCCGGGTAAGGACTACTATGGGAAAGATATTAAGGGACGAAACATCATCGCAAGCCTTAATCCTGATGCCCCTAAGCGTATGCTCCTTATGGCACACTGGGATACACGTGCAGTAGCCGACGAAGATCATGACTCGGATAGACGTAAGCAAGCCATACAAGGAGCAGATGACGGAGGCAGTGGTGTCGGAGTACTCTTGGAGTTGGCACGTTCGTGGAGCATCAAAGCACCACAAGTAGGCATAGATATTATCCTATTCGACCTAGAGGACGGGGGGCATAGTGGAGATAACGACAGTTGGTGTCTAGGCTCGCAATACTGGGCAAGTAATCCCCACGTCAAGGACTACCGTGCAGAGGGAGGTATCTTATTGGATATGGTCGGGGCCAAGAATGCTCGCTTCCATTGGGAGAGTTACTCTCGCAGTCACGCATCACCACTTTTGATGGAGTTGTGGGATCTAGCAAAGCAATTAGGTCATATCAACTACTTCCCACAGAGCGAAGGTGGTGGCGTTACAGATGACCATATCCCTGTGATTGATAAACTAGGTATCCCTTGTGTAGATATTATCAACTTTAGTTTTGATAATGGCCGTCAAGGTTTCGGTTCACACTGGCATACCCACAACGACAATATGTCGATTATTGATAAAGCAAGTCTACAAGCCGTAGGTCAAACAGTTGCTACCTATATAGATAAACTATAATACAGACTATGACTATAAATCAAATACAAGACGAAATTATCGAGGACTTCTCTGCTCTTGACGACTGGATGGACAGATACAGCCTCATCATTGAGATGGGTAACACCTTGCCTGCGATGCAAGAAGAGAAGAAAACCCCACAAAACATTATCGAGGGGTGTCAAAGCCGTGTATGGATAACCGCCGAGATGCGTGACGGCAAGGTACACTTTGAGGGAGAGAGTGATGCTATCATAGTAAGAGGTATCGTCAGCCTACTACTTAAGGTTCTTAATGATCAAAGCCCTAAGGATATTGTGGAGAGTGATCTATACTTCATAAAAGAGATAGGTCTACAAGAGCATCTATCCCCTACTCGATCTAATGGCTTGGTATCTATGCTTCGCCAAATGAAACTATTCGCAGCAACATTTGCTGCTCAATAAAGATGAGCAAAAAGCCAAGTAATAAGTCTAAATCGAAAAAGCAAGCCAAGAGCAAGAAGAGCAACAAAGGTAAACGGGTACTCTCTCTCGTTGCTCTCACTCTGCTCATCGGCTTGGGTGCCCTTACCGCTTTACGATGGAATGCTTGGTTCGGCAATAAACCCGAAGCCAACTACCGTACCCTAGATACGATTGATCGTATCACTATTGTACCCGGATCCAAGTTTACGAGCGAGAGAACCATCACTTGGCGTTGTGGCGAAACGCTACAAGGCTCATGGCTAGAGTATGGTCTTGCAGGCAGTGATACGACAATACTCGAGCGTCGTTGGTTACCAGCAAATGGTATAGATGTACACAGCCGTAGTGGTCATGGTTGTTTTTATCAGGCTCGTATATACGGCTTGCAAGAGGGTCGTACATATCGCTACCGACTACATACTGGCGTGATGAGTAGTGAGCGTTACACATTCACAATCCCTTATAGCGAGAAGAGTACCGACTTTGTATATATCGGAGATGTACAAGATCCGACAGGCGATATGGCACAAGACTTGTTGCCGCGTCTACCTATACTTGTGCCTCGGATAGACTTTCTGGCCGTAGGTGGAGACCAAATAGAAGGCCCTAGTAACGATTACTGGGACGCTTGGTACAAAGGCATTGGCAACTGGTCTAGGGAAGTAGCGATCGTCGCAGCAACAGGTAATCACGAATATCTCAAGAAGGGTTTTATGCGTGAACTTGATCCACGTTGGACTGCTACCTATGCTTACCCCAAGAATGGCCCCGAAGCCTTCGAGAGTAGAAGTTACTATATCGACTTTCCACTATGTCGCTATATCGTAATGGATACTAATGGCATCAACTCTCCTATTGATATAGCCAAGCATCGACTATGGCTCAGCGAGGCACTACGTACATCATCGCAAGCGTGGCAGATTGTTATGTTTCACCACGCAGTATATAATGTCCGCGAGGGACGTATTCACCCCGTCATGCGTTACTTATTCAAGGGAATACTTGAGAGCGAGGGGACTGACCTTGTATTACAAGGACACGACCACGCATACTCTCGTATCACAACCAAGACAGAGCAGGGCGAGAAGATTAGTCCTATGTATGTTGTGAGCAGTTCCTCTCCCAAGTTGTATCTCAACGGGTTTGATGAGATACACGATCGCTTGGGTTCGGGCTTGCAATTGTATCAACGTATTACGCTCACACAAGACAGTCTACACTATCGCTCGTACGAGTATGATGGTGCACTATATGATGATGTCGTACTACGCCATCAGAAGGATAAGGGGTATAATATAGCGATAGATAAGGCTCAGAATATAGACGAGAAGTTTCTATTTAATGCCTTTGGTAGCGGTGATAAAGGACAGAAAAGAGCCGCTCAATACCAAGCGTCTATTCGTGAATATCTCAAAAACAAGCAACAATCTCAATAAGCCCAAGCGTGCGAAAACTACACTTAAGATATTCCGCCCCTAAGGACGGCAAGCACATTTCGCTCTTTTTACCCCCTAGCAAAAGTATTGAGGCTCGTAGACTCATACTTGCATCGCTTAGAGGCTTACCTCTCACTGGTTGCTCTGGGACGCCGAGCAATCTCCCCGATGATTTGGTCGTGCTACGAGAAGCCCTCCTAACACAAGAGAAGGGAGCAAGTACTATCTCCGTTGGGGAGTCTGGCACGGCAATGCGTTTTATGCTAGCATATCTAGCGGCACGCACTACCAAGGCAGTACAACTCTTGGGTACAGGCAGACAGCACGAGCGTCCAATAAAACCGCTCGTTGATGCCCTCAGACTACTAGGTGCAGATATTACTTACCTCAAGGCAGAGGGCTATCCGCCCCTCTTGATCAAGCCGAGCAAACTCAAAGCACAGAGGATCACACTCGACGCAAGTAAAAGTTCGCAATACCTCAGTGCCCTCTTACTCATCGCTCCACTGATCGAGGGTGAGGGATATAGTATTGATACGAGTCGCTATGGGCTTACATCGCTACCCTATGCCTTGATAACGATAAAGGAGATGCGTGATGCGGGCTTCATTTGGCAACAAAATGGGCTTCTTTTTAGTTATCAGAGTACTTCGGTGGCTCGTGTCAGTTGTTGTCCTCGTATAGAGGCAGACTGG
>JBHAFI010000120.1:0-9810 GCA_041856045.1 Porphyromonas sp.
AGCCCCTCGAGGCATATCGTACTGCTACGCTATGCTGTATGACCTCTAGTTATGAGGGTTTCCCGCTTGCCCTTGTCGAGGCACAAAACCAAGGCGTTATACCTATGGCATTTGATGCAAGTGCAGGTATCCGTACGATCCTCTCGGAGGGGGGCGGTGTCCTTGTGCCAGCCTTTGACCTCGAGGCATACGCAAACACACTAAGGCAACTCTGCCAAGATAAGAATAGACTTGAGGCATTACAAGCCTCGGCACTACAGAAGCGTTACACTTTCTCTCGCCAGCACGAGCAAGAGGAGTGGACAAAGATATTAGCCCACTGTCTAGACTAATATCCATAATCAAAACAAGAGAAACAATGACGACAAGACAAGAGAAGATGGAGGCTTTTGGTCGGCTCCTAGATGTGATGGATCGACTACGCAGTGAGTGTCCTTGGGATAGAGAGCAGACCAACGAGAGCCTTAGAGCCAATACCATCGAGGAAGTGTATGAGTTGAGCGATGCCATTATCTCGGGCAACGATGAGGAACTCAAAAAGGAACTCGGCGATGTACTCCTGCATATCGTCTTCTACAGCAAGATAGGAGAGGAGCAAGACTCCTTTGATATAGCCTCGGTCTGTCACACACTTTGTGACAAACTCATATATAGGCACCCACATATCTATGGCGAGGTTAAGGCTGATAGCAGCGATAGTGTCTTACAAAACTGGGAGCAACTGAAGCAAAAAGAGAAAGGTGGTAACAAGACGGCTCTCTCGGGCGTTCCTGCTAGCCTGCCAAGTATGGTTAAAGCCTATCGCATACAAGATAAGGCTCGTGGCTTAGGCTTCGATTGGGAGGACAGACGAGATGTTTGGACGAAGGTACGTGAAGAACTAAGCGAACTAGAAGAAGCCCTAGAGCATAAAGATCAAGACGAGGCTGAGGCGGAGTTTGGCGACTTCTTTTTCTCTCTTATCAACGCTGCCCGTCTGTACAAGATTAACCCCGATAATGCTTTGGAGCGAACGAACCATAAGTTCATACGTCGCTTTGGGTATGTCGAGGCTAGTGCCAAAAGTATGGGCCTCGACATCAAAGATATGACGCTTGCCCAGATGGACGCCCTATGGGACGAAGCGAAAGCCCAAGGCTTGTAATATCCACACAGAGTATAGCAAGATGAGAATTATAGGAGGAATACACAAGCGTCGTCGCTTTGATGTGCCCAAGACATTTAACGCTCGCCCCACGACAGACTTCGCTAAGGAGAACTTGTTTAACGTACTTATGCAGTACATAGACCTCGAGGAGGCGACAGCCCTAGATCTATTTGCTGGTACGGGCAGTATATCGGCAGAGTTGATTAGCCGAGGTGCTAAGCGTGTGGTGAGTGTAGAGCAACGACGCGAGCACGCAGTCTTTATTCGCTCGGTAGCCACTCAACTACGAGAGGAAGAGTCGTGGCAGGTATTGCAGGGTGATGTTTTCCGTTACCTCAAGGCAGGGAACAACCTTAGTGAGTTTGACTTCATCTTTGCTGATCCGCCTTACAAACTAGAGGAGATCGCTACGCTTCCCGACCTTATTCTTAGTTCGGGAAGACTCAAGGCTGATGGTCTATTAGTCGTTGAACACCCCAAGAGTTATGACTTTACGGAGCACCCGCTGTGTATTGACCACCGCGAGTACGGCTCGGTAAACTTCTCTTTCTTCTCACTCTCCCAATCGGAGGAGGAGCATTAAGGATAAGCCCCAAACGAAGAGTTTGGGGCTTATTTTTTGCTCAAGGAGGGGAGCGAAGACTAAGACCTTAGACGCAAAGTCGCTAATTAAGTTAGCCTTCCTATAAATCACGTCTTGGCGTTTATCCGTCAAGACGTGACGGATAAAAATCAAGGCTTGACGCTTATCCGCCACGCCTTGACGCATAGATAAGATAACTAGGAGATTAGATTTTGAGAGGCTATGCACTTAGACCCTAAAGTACAACGGATTTAGACTTTTGAGATACTACACATTTAGACCGCAAATACTAGGCACTTAGACCGAGAGGTGTTATGAGTTCAGACTTTTAGTAATTACGCACTTAGCCCTCGAGGCTCTGTCAGTAGGCTCTAGATCATAGGCTGGGGGCGGGGCGACAGATAGCATAGATCCCAAGAGCGTATAGGTAAGATATTAGGACGTTCAAAACTAGGCATTCGAGGCAATCAAGAGTGTAGTTATTAGGAAAGGGATCGGGCGAAGTCTAACGAGCAAAAAGAAGGAGATAATATCAAGCACAAGGACAATCGCCACAAGTAACAAAAGAGGAGAAGCCATAAGCCCCAAAGTAGCAAAAGCGACAAGGGATCAGTAGGGTTCCCTTGCAGCGCAATAAAGATCTAAATGGCATAAATAAGAGGTATCAAATCGAATAAATAGAGCGGAATGCGTACCCTCGCAAGGCTAATTCGCCTACAATCTCTACAGATTTAGCCAGAAGAGAATAGGGTAAAAAGGCACAAATTATATTAACTTAGACGCAGTGAAGGCTCGATAACATTAAAATACAGCACAGACTCTTGCGCATTCAAATTTAATATATAACTTAGTACGCAGAAATAGGTTAATAACTACAACCATTATAAGTATCACTTAAAAAACAGGTAACGTATGAGCATCTTTCTTTCTCTACTGCCTATCCTATTGCTGATCGTGTTGATGGTCGGCTTTAAGGTACGTGGCGACTGGAGTGCAGTAGCCGCTCTTGTCTCAGCAGTTGTAATTGCAATCTTTGCAATGCCTGCCTTAGGCGAATTTCCACTTGAGAAGTATCAAGCGATCAGTGCCGAACTCACCCCTATCACGATTACGTGGTGGGCTGTCGTAGAGGGTACACTCAAGGCGGTATTCCCAATCCTTATCATCATTATGATGGCCATCTATAGTTACAATGTACTACTAGAGAGCAAGCAAATCGAGGTCATCAAAGAACAGTTCACAAGCATCTCTAGCGACAAGCGTATCCAAGTCCTACTTATCGTATGGGGCTTCGGAGGTTTGCTCGAGGGTATGGCAGGCTTTGGTACTGCGGTGGCAATACCAGCGGCTATCCTTATCGGTCTAGGGTTCAAACCGGGCTTCTCGGCACTTGTATCGCTTATCGGTAATAGTGTGGCAACGGGCTTCGGTGCAGTAGGTGTACCTGTGATCACTCTTGCTAAGGAGGCTCACGGCAATGATGTGCCAGCACACGTAATCCAAATAGTTGCAGGGGACGTGGTAATACAACTATCAGTCTTGATGTTTATGATACCATTCGTAATCCTCTACCTTACGGATACGAGCAAGAAATTCCTTATCCCCAACCTTATCTTGACGCTACTCGTCGGTGGTATCTCTTTTGCGGCTCAGTTTGCTGCTGCCTATTGGATCGGTGCCGAGACACCTGCGATCCTTGGTAGTATCGCTTGTATCGTCTTCCTCGTCCTCTACGCTAAGATGACTGAGAAGGGCGAGGGTAAGCAACTACGCTACACAACTGGCGATCTAGCGAAGGCTTGGGCTGTGTATGGTTTTATCCTCCTTTTCATCGTGATGGCAAGCCCACTATCGGGGCCTATCAGTGCATTCCTCAAAGCGAACCTAGTATCAAAGGTTGCTCTACCCATCTATGAAGGAGGTAAGACATTCAACTTCGGTTGGATCTCGAATGCAGGGCTAATGCTCTTCCTAGGTGCTTTCATCGGTGGTCTAATCCAAGGCGTAAGCGTGGGGAAACTCTTCTCTATACTTGGTCAGACGGTAATGAAACTCAATAAGAGTGTCGTAACGATCGTTAGCCTTGTATCGATGAGTGCCGTGATGCAGCACAGCGGTATGATTGGCGAGATTGCAGACGCTCTCGTTGTTGCTACGGGTAGTCTATATCCACTCTTCTCACCAGTAGTAGGTGCTCTCGGTACCTTTGCTACGGGCAGTGATACATCGTCAAATATCCTATTCGGTAAACTACAAGCACAAGTGGCAGGACAACTCGATATGGACGTATCTTGGCTTGCAGCAGCCAATACAGCCGGTGCAACGGGTGGTAAGATCATCTCTCCTCAGTCTATTGCTATTGCTACGGCATCGTGTGATATGCAGGGTCAAGAGGGTAATATCCTACGCTCTGCTCTCCCCTATGCACTTGTGTACGTGATTATCGCAGGTATCACAGTGTACTGCTTCTCTCATCTAGCCTTGTAAGCCTTAGGCAAGAGTAGACTAGATATAAGAATACCGTTCACTTGGGATATACCCAAGTGAACGGTATTCTATTTTATGCCCCCAAGAGCGATCAGCACCTTATGCCTACGTCCCAGCCTTACACCCCAACCCAAAGACAGAGAGGTCTGATGTGGGAAAAGCCTTACATATCCGATAAGGGGATAGGGAGGGACTCTCTCTTTATAATACTTCCGATAGTTTGATGCCTAAAGACGTAAACAAAAAGAGTAAGTCATTGAACCCCCTGCTGGAACTACAATCCAGTTCCTGTTCAAATGAATTACTCTTGATATGCTACAAAGGTACAAATATATTTCAAATGATACGGACTCTTCAGATCCTCTCGAACTAGAGAGGCAACGAGCAAACCCTTACATATCCGAGGGGAAGTATGAGAGGGAGGATATGGGAAAAGCCTTACAAATTCGGGAAGAGGACAGAGAGGACTGATATACGACAAGCCTTAGAGATCGGAGGGACGATCAAAAAGTATTCTATTCCTCAAAACCTTGCCGTAGACCTACGTTCCTAGAATAGAAGTGTTTGCCTTAGCCCTTTTTGATGACTAGTATATAACGGGCTTGGTCTTCACGCAAGGCTATTGCCGTGTGCCTAATGACATAGGCTGTGGGGTTACGAAAAGGGCTGTGCATATCAATGCTAATCTCACTACCACGTACGAAGCCCAAATCCATAAGCCTGCGTCGCATAGCACCTACGCAGGCAGGCGACAAGGTGGCTATCGTTGCCTCTTCGCCCAAGGCTAGACGCGTAAGACGAATGACTTGCTCGGCAAGCCGTACCTCGCTACTATCGGCATCAAGACTAACTAGCGTCAGACTCCTAAGAGCCTTAAGAGGCAATCGCTCCTCTTCGCCCTCAAACCTTATCTCGAGCGTATCTCCTCGCCTCGAGCGTATCTCAAAGATGCTCCCTTGCGTAATTCCGAGTCCGTTGATAAGACGGAAGCATTCCCTATCATCGTCCTCTACGTGTAAGACACGATACCATACACCCTCCTCGGCAACCTCTGCCGTTGCAGGTGTCTCGGGTAATAGGTGCTGTGCCGTCGGTATCGGATCTCCGTGTGGATCCCACAGAGGGTTGCGTAGGAGCCGAGCGATACGTTCTTGCTCTTCGTCGCTAAGTTTATGCTCCATCTCCTCCGCCTTGCTGTGCCATTCCTCTGGGCTATAACCCGAGTGCTCGGCAAGATATTTCTCATAGATCCGATGGGCACGTACTAGTCTAAGGGCTCGCTGACGTCCTCGTTCGCTAAGGCATAGGGGTTCGGTCGTGATATATCCCTCTAGGACGAGTTGCCCGATGACGGTAGGGAGCAGATCTCGCGGAATACGTGCCTGCTCTCGGATATACTCTATTCGCTCCTCCGAGGGGCAAGTATGTCCATAGTGATAGAGAGCCTTGAGGAAATCCTCTCGCCTCTCTCGCTCTTTGTCTGCTTGCCTACGCTTGAGTTTGTTCCTAATCAAGCGTAATATATCGGAGTAAGTCATAATTCTATCAATTGCTGTGCTACCTAGGTCGCGGGGGATCCCTTCGAGGCAAGTCCATTCTCCCCAAATACGGGGAGTGGCGAACGCTCATAATCCTATTACTTGCTGTGCGACTTAGATCGCGAGTAATCCCCTCAGTTTAAGTCCGTTATCTTCCAAATACGGGGAGTGGCGAACGCTCATAATCCTATTGCCTGCTGTGCGATTTAGATCTCGGCTGATCCTCTCTTATTCGCTCGACCTCGCCCAAAGGGTAGTACCTCATTAGGACATATCTCGCAGCGAAGTAAGCCATTAGTACCTTATTCTAAGCCATCACCCTCGGCGATCCTCGGCGACCATAGTGTCTAGTGTACGCTCTCCCCCTCAACTTGATCGTCCTGTGGCATAGGACTTGTCGAGAAGATAATAGTCGTTGCTCCGAGCGTAAAGACATCACCATCGCTTAGGTTGTACCACTCTTTTGCCCCTAGGAGATCACCAGCCACAAAAGTGCCGACCCTACTATCGTGATCCATCAGCGACCACTGTGTTTTCCCCTTTTTGCTTAGGCTGACCTTGATGATACAGTGATGTCTATCCATTGAGGGATCTCCCGTGATGATGGGTATATCTGTCGTAGTGTCTTTGTTGCGTCGCCCGATATGGTTCAGTCCCTTGCGTAGGGCGAAGTGCTGTTTATAGCCAAATACATTCTCTAGGACGACGATATGTCCCCAGTTGTCGCTCGCTTGTTTGTCTTCGTTTGCTTCCTCACTACGCACCTTGAGCCTAATACGCATCTGATGCGTACAACTAGGACATACGATGGCATGACGCTCCTCGTTGCTCTCGCGTAATTCCCTCAAGCGGGCATCGGAGAGCGTGATAGCCTCATCGCACTTGGGGCAAAATATCTTCTTCATGCTTTGTCTTTACTTCCTTGTCGTGTCTTGTGTACTATTCCCTCCTTTGGGCAGATCGTTGTTGAGGGTTCGTTGCAAAAATACCACCAGCACAATACCCAACATCGTTGCTATTATAATATCAGCCTTTGCCCATAAGCCTTGCTCCTTACCGAGTGCTTGCAAGGCTAAGATATTCTCCTTTTGATAATACTCTGTGAGGACGGTTGCTGTCAAGATAAAGGCTAGGATCGACATCAAAGCACTCAAGAGTGCAGTCGATATGCCCCTCTGCTTCTTGAGGAAACGTGTGATAACCTCGTGATCCTCTTGCTCGTCAGCCTCACGCAACCTAAGAGCCTCTAGGAGGGTATAGTAATCTGTCTTTTGCTCTGTCGTTAGGAACGAATTGGCTGTTACCTCACAGACCAAGTCATTAAAAAGTGTACGTTCGTTGTACAGATGCTCGGGATCGAGAGCATACTTACTGGCTACTGATAGTTTGATAGCCCTGTATATCTCTCGCGTAGGTACCTTGCCCTCCACGATCAAGGAACGTACCGCCCATAGGATCTCACCGTTGGCGGTCTTAACCTTTTGTAAGTACTCTCGGTTGTTTTGCCTCTCGAAGAGGTACTGCGTCATCACGAAGACGATGAGCGAACTAATAATGCCCCCACCGACCCCGACAAACCAAGGATTGTTGAGTAAATCCATCTATGTCTTGATCTTATCGCCTTACTTCGCTGTCGCTGCTTGCAACTTTGGCGTGAGGACAGACTTATACATCTCGGCATTGCCTAGGTACTTGTCTGCTACCTCTACCACCTTATCAGTCATCAGTTCACGCTCTTGCGTGCCACGCCTATTATAGTAACGTGTGATGATGCTGGTGTTAAGGAAGTGTTCGATCGAGGGTCTTAGGGTCTCTAGATCTTTCTTAAGGTTGGGTTCTAATGCCGTCTTGAGGCTGTCAAGAAGCGGTGCCGAACGCTTAAGATGTCCCTCAAACTCGGCTATCTCCCTCAGACGCTCAAGCATCTTGAGGCTCTGACGGTCATAATCAAACTTCTTGCTCTCTAACATCTTCCCAAACTCTTGATAATCGCTATCCGTAATGCGGAAGTCACGTGGCGATGCAATATGTGGGTGCTTAGTCGTATATGCCGTAACCCAGTCGAAAGCATCGGGATTGAAACTAAGGTAATAGATCATCGTAGGTAGAGAGTCGCTCTTTGCGGCTACATCGGGTACTATGCCCCCAGCATCACGCACGGGGCGACCGCCAAGTGTATGAAACAAAGCACGCAGACTATCGGGCGTCTCTTTGGCACCTCTGCCCTCTCTTGCCTCGTGATAATCTAGTCGTTGGATACAACGACCACTCGGGATATAATACTTCGCTGTCGTGAGTTTGAGAGTCCCCTCGTGTGGTAGTTGCAACGTAGACTGCACAAGGCCCTTACCGTAACTCTTTTGCCCAACGATAACAGCCCGATCAAGGTCTTGCAAAGCACCTGCAACGATCTCGCTTGACGAAGCACTACGTTCGTCTATCAGCACTACGAGTGGTATCTGCGTATCAATAGGTTTGGTCTTGGTACGGAAACTCTCATTCAGTTTGGCATCTGCTCTGCCTCGGGTGCTTACCACGATAGTACCCTCGGGGACGAATAGGCTTAGGATCTTAACAGCCTCATCTAGCAAGCCCCCACCATTCCCTCTAAGGTCTAGGACAAGCCCCTTGATATTGTGCTTCTCACGCAACTCTTGGAAAGCACGGCGTACCTCACTCGATGCACTGCTGGGGAAATTACTTAGGGCAATATATCCGTTACCTTGTGGCGTAATGCCGTAATAGGTTACGGGGTTTACGACAATCTTCTTGCGTTCGAAGTTCACACGCCTTGGCTTTGCCTCGCCCATACGTTGTATCAGGAGGCTCACCTTACTACCCGGAGCACCCTTGAGAGCATTACTCACTGCCTCACTTGTAGACTTGCGGTGGTCTTTGCCATCAACCTCGAGGATAATGTCCCCTGCCTTGAGTCCTGCAAGATATGCAGGCATACCCTCCATCGGTTCGCTAATAAGGACGGTGCTGTCGGGACGTTGCGAAATGATGGCTCCTATACCGGCATATTCGCCCGTCGTAATGAGTTTAAGTTTCTCGCTGTCTTCTTTGCTGTAATACTCGGTATAGGGGTCTAGGCTTTGGAGCATAGCATCTATGCCCTGTCTACTCATACGCTCCATATTGATCGTATCGACAAAATATCTGTCGAGCATCGCCATAGAGGTCCCCATAATGTCTAATGCTTTGGCGTATGCCTGCTTATTATTTTTTTGTGCAGGGAGTGTGATGCTCGCAAGGAGAGCAATCCCAAGGCTCAAGATATATTTATTCATACTCGTTTACTTCATCATCTTATATCTTTACAAAGATACAAAACTTAGTTAGTATCAATAAGAACTCATCTCTCCCAGCCCAATGCACCCCAATAATCTAATTCAGACTTACGCAACCTTCTACCCCGGCTTTGTCTTCTCGGGCGAAGGATCGGCTCACACCTTTACACTCGCCCCACAAACGAGTACGCTCTCGCCCCATTCCCCACCTCTCCAACGACCAACAAGCACGCAGACCACAGACTGATACACAATCTCATTCCCGACCGAAAAGTACGCAGACCACGAACCGACTACTAGCCTTATTCCCAACCTGCAAGTACGCAGACGACAGACTGATGTTCAATCTTATCCCCGAACGGCAACTACGCAGACCACGAACTGACTACTAACCTTATTCCCGTACGGCAAGTACGCAAGCGATGGGCTGACTATTAACTATATTTCCGAACGGCAAGACTGTTGGCGATGTAATGACGTGAAACAAGGGACGCGAAATCTCCCCAAAGTCCCTTCGCAAAGCATCGAAAGTAGCCCCCTCGGAGAGCCTTTACTGATCGGCGTTATAACAAGATACTTAGACGTCCATCGAAGAGATACTTAGTTGTCATCTGACAACATACTTAGTCTTCAATCAACGTCTAAGTCATTAGTGTCCTAAAAGTTTATTCTATGGGCATAGGCATCCTTAGGCAGGGAGCGGGTTAGCTTCCTGTCTAGCATTTTTGAAACTAGGGGGTATCCCCCCCTATGTGCTAAAAG